>NZ_DASYHS010000020.1:0-2761 GCF_035998295.1 Arenibaculum sp.
CTCCGCGCCGGGGCGGCCGGTCAGGTCGTGGCGGCGCAGGTCGAAGCCGATGTCGGCGGGGGCGACGCGCTGGAACGGCTCGCCCTCCACCGCGACGAAGGTCGTGCGCAGGGCCTCGTGGCGGGCGACCAGGCGGTCGAGCGCGCGCTTCAGCGCCGCCTCGTCCAGCCCGCCGCGCAGCCGCAGCCCGATCGGCATGTGGTACGCCTCGCTGCCGCCCTCCACCTGGGCCACGAACCACAGCCGCTGCTGCGCGAAGGACGGGGCGAAAGGCCCCTCGCCCTCGACCTCGGCGATCGGGGGCAGCGTGACGCTGCCGCTCGAAGCGACGCGCGCGGCGAACGCCTCCAGCGTCGGCGCTGCGAACAGCGCCGAGGCCGGCACCTCGCTGCCCAGCGCCTGCCGGACCTTCGAGGCCAGCCGCACGGCCAGCAGGGAGTGGCCGCCCAGCTCGAAGAAGTGGTCCTGGCGGCCCACGCGCCCGACCTTCAGGACGTCCGCCCAGATCGCCGCCACCGCGGTCTCGACCGGCCCGACCGGCGCCACATGGGTGCGCGTGCCGGCGTCTCCGGCCGCCGGCAGCGCCGCCCGGTCGACCTTTCCGTTCGGCGTCAGCGGCAAGGCCCTCAGCCGCACATAGGCCGCGGGCACCATGTAGTCCGGCAGCGCCGAGGACAGATGCGCCCGCAACGCCTCCACCTCCGGCTCCGCGCCAGGGAGGGTGGTATAGTAGGCCGCCAGTCGCCCGTCCCGCGCCACGACCACCGCGTCGCGTATGCCGGGGCACGACGACAGCCGGGCCTCGATCTCGCCCAGCTCGATCCGGAAGCCCCGGACCTTCGCCTGGAAATCGTTGCGGCCCAGGAATTCGATCGTGCCGTCCGGGCGCCAGCGCCCGAGGTCTCCGGTCCTGTAGAGACGGTCGCCGGCCACGAACGGGCTGGCGACGAAGCGCTCGGCCGTCAACTCCGGGCGGTTCAGGTAGCCGCGCGCCACACCGGCGCCGCCGACATGGATCTCCCCCGCCACGCCGACCGGTACCGGTGCCCCGGCGTCGTCCAGCAGGTATATCCGCGTGTTCGCGATCGGGCGGCCGATCGGGATCGCCGTCGCGCCGTCGAGGTCGCCGACCTCGAAACCGGTGCTGTCGACCGTCGCCTCGGTGACGCCGTAGGCGTTGACGATGCGCACGCCGGGGCCGCACAGGGCACGGAGCCTGCGGGCGCCGTCCGCGGTCCAGACGTCGGAACCGCAGACCACGGTCTCCATGAACGAGAGGTCGCCGTCATCGTCCTCGACATGGGCCATCAGCTCGTTGAGCACGGCCGGGACGAAGTCTGCGAAGGAGACCCGCCGTTCCTGCAGCAGGTGGTACAGCGCGGCCGCATCGACCAGGGTCTCGCGCGGGCACAGGACCAGCGTGCCGCCGAAACCCAGCGCCCGGACGATGTCGGCCGTGAAGACGTCGAACGAGAAGCCCGCCATCTGCAGATGGACGAGGCCCGGCCGCAGCGCGTACGAGCGCTCCCAGGCGGCGGCCACCGCGGCGAGCCCGGCATGCTCGACCATGACGCCCTTGGGCGTGCCGGTCGAGCCGGAGGTGTAGATGACGTAGGCGAGGTTTCTGGGCGTCAGGCCACCGCGATCGAGGTCGGTATCAGGCAGCCCAATCCAGGATGCCTCGGCACCGAGATCGACGACCGGCACAGGGACGGCGGGGGTGCCGAGCGAGCCGTCGGTCAGCACCGCGACCGGCGCCGCGTCGGCGAGCATGAAAGCCAGGCGCTCGGCCGGATACGAGGGATCGAGCGGCAGGTACGCCCCGCCCGCCTTGAGCACCGCCAGCAGCGCCACCACCATCTCCGGCGAGCGTTCGGTGCAGATCGCGACCAGCCGGTCCGGCCCGACGCCGAGCGTGCGCAGATGACGCGCCAGCCGGTTGGCGCGCGCGTTCAGCGCGCCGTAGCTCAGCATCTCGCCTTCGTGAACCAACGCCGGCGCCTGTGGATCGCGCGCCGCCTGCGCCTCGAACAGCTCGTGGATGCAGATGTCCGCGGGATATGGCGCCTCGGTCCGGTTCCACTCCACCAGCAGCCGGTGCCGCTCGGCCTCGCCCAGGAGGTCGATCTCGCCGACCGGCCGCCGCGGATCGGCGATCATGCTGGTCAGCGCCTCGCGCAGATGGTGGACGAACCGCCCCACCGTGGCCGCGTCGAACAGCGCCGAGGCGTATTCGATGCCGCCAGCCAGCCGGCCTTCCCGCTCCGAAATCACCAATGTCAGGTCGAACTGCGCCGCCACCCGCTGAGCCTTGACCCGGCCGACGGACAGGCCGGGCAGCTCGAAATCGTCATCGCCCGTCTCCTCCCAGGCGAACACCACCTGGAACAGCGGCGCGTGCGCCAGGCTGCGCACGGGGTTGATCTGTTCCACCACCTGCTCGAACGGCAGGTCCTGGTGCTCCTGCGCGCCCAGCGCCGCCGCGCGCACCCGGCCCAGAAGCTCCTCCACCGTCGGCGAGCCCGACAGGTCCAGGCGCAGCGCCAGCGTGTTGACGAAGAAGCCGATCAGCCCCTCCACCTCAGAGCGCGTCCGGTTCGCCGTCGGCGTCCCGATCACCACGTCCTTCTGCCCCGACAGCTTCGAGAGCACCAGCGCCCAGCCCGCCAGGACCGTCATGAACGCCGTCGCCCCGTGGCGCAGGCCGAACGCCTTCAGCGCCGACGTCAGCGCCTCGTCCAGCTCCAGCGGCACGAAGCCG
>NZ_DASYHS010000032.1:0-16892 GCF_035998295.1 Arenibaculum sp.
GACCGGCACACGCGCCGGTATTCAAACCGAAAGGGTTCCGCAGTGACTGTTTCGACGCCCACGCCCGCAGACAACGTCGTTCGCGGTCCGGTCCACCAGCGCCGCGCCGTTTCCGACGAGAGCCGTCCCACCCGCGCCGAGGCGGAGGAGGCGGTCCGGACGCTGATCCTGTGGGCGGGAGACGATCCCGACCGGGAAGGGCTTAAGGGCACGCCGGACCGCGTCGCGCGGTCCTACGAGGAGTTCTTCGCCGGCTACGGCGTCGACCCCGTCGAGTTCCTGCAGCGCACCTTCGAGGAGGTCGAGGGCTACGACGAGATGGTCGTGCTCAAGAACATCCGGTTCGAGAGCTACTGCGAGCACCACATGGTGCCGATCATCGGCCGCGCCCACGTCGCCTATCTGCCGCTCCACCGCGTCGTCGGCATCAGCAAGCTCGCGCGCGTCGTCGAGGCCTACGCGAAGCGGCTGCAGATCCAGGAGAAGATGACCGCCCAGATCGCCAACACGATCGACGAGGTCCTCCAGCCCCAGGGCGTCGCCGTCGTGATCGAGGCGGAGCACCAGTGCATGACGACCCGCGGCGTTCACAAGGCCGGCGTCAACATGGTGACGAGCCGGATGCTGGGCGCCTTCCGCTCGAACCCGGAGACGCGGCGCGAATTCCTGTCGATGATCGGCAATCCGACCAGCTCGCTGTAGCCCGGCGCCCGGCGCTGCGTAATCATCCCGTGCGGCGCTCAGCGCCGCACGACCACCGACGAGAGATGGGTCAGCGCGCCGGTCTCGAGCCGGTAGTTGAGGTCGTTCATCATGCCCTCGACCAGCTTCAGCAGCGTCTGGTCGCGCTCGTAGAGCGAGGCGTTCTCCGGGAGCGTCGACGACCGGGTGACGGTCGCCCCCGTGAACCCCTGGTAGCCGCGGTCGCGCCGCTCGGCGACGAGCTCGACCTCGATGCGGCCGTCGAAGCGCACCGCCTGGTCGTTGGTGAACGTGCCGCGGAGCCCTCCCGTCCGGGGCAGCGGCGTCTCGGTGATGCTCGCCTCCTTGATCACCGCGCGCAGCGTCCCGGACCCGCCGGCGGGCTGCAGCCGGTCTGCCACCCATCGGCGGATCGCCGTCTCCGGCGGCGTCGGCGCCTGCATCTCGACCCGGGCAGCCCCATCGGCCGTCCCGTCCAGCGCGGACGGGCGCTGGTCCTCCACCACGACCTGGGCGACGTCGAGCGTGATCGGCCCCAGATGCGCGAAGGTCAGCTCCGGCAGGCGGAGCGGCGGCGGCGACGGCGTCTGGCAGGCGGCGAGCGCGAGGCCGGCGGCGACGGTGACGGCAAGGGCGGCGAAGCGGGACGAGAGGCGCATGTCCATGTCCGTTGGGAAAGGCCGGGCGGTCAGGGTTATGCGGTCAGGGTTATCATGCCCGGCCGTCCACGGGGAAGGCCCTGCGGAGCCCCTCACCCCAGCGGGGAGACCGAGGTCGGGAACAGCAGGTCGGAGCGCATGTCCGCCAGCATCGGCAGCCCCCGCGCCAGCGGCCCGCGGCATTCGGGATCGGCGAGCTCGCGGGCCTGCGCGACGGCCCGGTCGTCCAGGTCGCGAAAGGCGCGCAGAAGCACGGCGGCGTTGAGCTGGCCGATCTCGACCTGCCAGCAGCAGACGGTGTGCCCGTGCCGGTCCCGCGCCGGCAGGGCGGCGTCCTGCAAGGCGAGCCAGGCGCGCAACTGGCCGACCCGCGCCCGGCACCGCCAGATCTCGTAGACGTTGCCGGCCTGCGCCGGCGGCGCGAACCGGATCGCCGGAAGCAGGATCGCGTTCTCCTGCGCCAGCAGCAGCGGGCGGATCCGGGGCACGTAGTCCTCGACCCAGGCGCGGTTCTCGTACAGTGCCCGGCGCAGCCGGCCGCGCTCGTTCAGATCGGGATAGCTCCAGAGATGGACGTACCGGGCCGAGGTGCCGAAGCGCGTGGTCCAGCCGCCCTCGAACCTGCCGTAGTCGTCGCCGCGGATCGCGCGGCCCACCTCGGCGTTGAGCCTCAGATAGTCCTCGCACCCGCCCGGGACCAGCGTGTAGGTCCGCAGCTCGAAGATCATCGCCCGCCTCCGCACAGCCGCGCGAGCCGCGACCGGACCGCCGGCCACTCGGTGTCGAGGATGGAGAAGTAGACGGTGTCGCGCACCCGTCCCGAGGCCGTGACGACATGGCGGCGGAACGTCCCCTCCTCGACCGCGCCGAGCCGCAGGATCGCCCTGCGCGAGCGTTCGTTGAGCGCGTCCGTCTTGAACTCGACGCGGTGCGCGCCTAGCACCTCGAAGGCGTGGGACAGGAGCAGCAGCTTGGCCTCGGTGTTGGCCGCCGTCCGCTGATGGGTCCGGGCGATCCAGGTCCAGCCGATCTCCAGCCGGCGGTTGGCGGTATCGACGTTGCCGTAGCGGGTGCTGCCGACGATCCGCCCGCTGTCCTGGTCGACGATCACGAACGGCAGCGAGACGCCCCGGCCCTGCTCGTCCAGCGCCCGCGAGACGTAGGCGCGCATCTCCTCCAGGCTGGTCACCGGCGTGGGTATCCAGCGCCAGAGCTCGGGGTCGAGGCCGACCTCGGCGAGGCCGTCCGCGCATCCGGCCGTCATCGGCTCCAGCCGCACGGACCGCCCATGCAGCGTCACCGGTTCCGGAGGCCTCATGGGAGCAGGAAGACTCATCGGGGGACCCCAGTCACGGCCGCGGCGGCAGCGGCGCCGCTACCGGCGGGGAAGACGGCGGGAGCACGGGGGCCGCGGGCTCGCGCTTCAGGCTGACCGCCAGCACGCCGGCCGTCACGAGGGCCGCACCCGTGAGCTGGAGGGCGGTGACCGGCTCGTCGAGGAAGGCGTCACCGAGGAGGATGGTCGCGACCGGGCCGAGGGTGCCGATCGTGGCGACCCTGCTCGCGCCGAGCCGGCGTATGCCCTCGGTCACCAGTACGATCGGCAGCACGGTCGACGCCACGGCCAGCGTCAGCGCCCAGCCGTAGACGGCAAGCGGCTGCGCCGCCAGGGCCACGGCATCGTTGACGGCGAGGTAGTGGGACGCGATCCCGAGGCAGGCGGCCAGCGCCGCCAGCGAGGAGAAGCGCAGGCTTCCGACGTGGCGCACCATCCGCCCGGTGCAGATCAGGTAGGCGGCGTAGGTCAGCGCCGAGACCAGCACCCAGAACGTCCCCAGCACGACGTCGGTCTGCTGGGTCGCGAGGTCGTTCAGGAACACCAGCACGATGCCCCCATAGCTCGCCGCCAGCGCGAACAGTGCCTGGCGCGACAGGCGCTGCCCTTCGACCAGGGCGACGTAGAGCGCGACGAAGGTCGGGTAGAGGAACAGCAGCACGCGTTCGAGCGCCGCCGTGATGTATTGCAGGCCGAGGAAGTCGAAATAACTCGACGCGTAGTTGCCGAGCAGGCCGATGCCGAGGATCGCCAACCATTGTTTCCGGCTGAGCGCCTTCACCCCCTCGCGCGAAGACGCCCACAGCGCCAGCGCCAGGAACAGGGGGGCCGCGAACAGCATGCGCAGGGCGAGCAGCGTGATCGCGTCCACGCCGTGCCGGTAGGCGAGCTTGATGAAGATCGCCTTTCCGGAGAATGCGATCGCGGCCACCACGGCCATCAGGGCGCCGGTGAGCTGGACCGTGCGGTCGGAGGGGAGCGTCATGGGATGCCGGGGCTAGGGCCTGAGCTTCGTCAGGTCGATGTCGAGGAGCTTCGCCCAGGCACGGTTGCGCAGGACGACGACCTTGTACAGCTCGGGATGCGCCTCCTTCACATGATCGTGGTTCAGCGCCAGCGCCATCAGCTCGGCGAGGCGCTGGCGCAGGTGCCCCTGGAGGTTGGCGACGTCCAGGCACTTCCTCCCGAGCCCGACCGAATCGCTCAGAAGCTCGATCCGGTGCCACCACAGCGCCGGAAGGTAGATCACGTCGCCCGGCTTCAGGACGCATTGCATGATCCGCGTCCGCGGGTCGTCGGCCAGCCCTGCGAAGTCCGGCTCGCCGTCGGCGCCGCGGCGCAGGAACGCCTCGGGGCTCATGACGCACCAGTGCTTCTCGCCGACGATCTGGGCGTGCATGACGTCGATGAGGTAGGAGTCCTGATGCGCCCTGGTCGTGGCCCCCTTCTGGCCGACCCAGAGCTGATGGTTGGTCGAGATCCGCTCGCCGTAGAGATCGCGGCGGAAATCGTACTGCGCGATCGGCAGTTCCGGCATGTCCTCGGCGAGGAAAGGGCAGTTGGTCTGATAGTACCATTCCTGCAGGTAGATCGGCCCGCCGTCGGGAGCGCCGTCGCCGCCGAGCATGCCGACGAAGTCGCGGAAGCTGACCTCGCGCGCCTTGAGGCTGCTGTAGCTGTCGACGATGACCCGCGCGTCGCCGCACCGGGAAACCAGGTAGTCGAAGTTCCACGTCCTCAGGGCCGGCCAGTCGTCCATCAGGCCCTCGATCACGACCGGCTTCGCCGTGCGCCGATACTCCCGCTCGAAGGTATCGGGGTCCAGGCCGCGCCGGCGCTCGATCCGCGGGGCGCGCCGCATGGCCTCGCCGAGGGGACCGGCCCTGAAACCCGCCTCGAGCCTGTCGATGCTGGCCTTGTCCCGGTTCTTGAGGATGTTCCGTTCGGTTTCCAAGACGTCGCCCTCCGGTTGACGGTCCGCCCACGTCAGTCGTCGAGCAGCTCGGCCGCGACGTCGCGCAGGACGGCGGCCCTCCGCTCGTCGTGCCGCTCAAGCCACGAATGGACCAGGTGCTCGCAGTCGTCGAGCCACACCAGCCTCCTGCTGCGCGCCGACGGCGCGCTCTCGACATAGAGTTCGGGCACCTCCCTGGGGATCACCGCGTCCATTCCCGCGGCGACGACGAGAAGGTCCCCTTCGAAGTCGCGCAGCGCCCGGAAAGCCGGCGAGTCGGCGTAGGGTCCAGGCCTCGCGAGGCGTTCGTCGAACGGCCGGTCGGTCGCCTCCTCGGGATAGGCGGCCGGGCAGAACAGGACCAGATTGCGCGGCCGCAGCACCGGCGACAGCACGGCCGCGACATGCGCCCCCATGCTGGTGCCGATCAGGCCCCGCGGCGCCCCGCCGGCGAGGCGCTCGGCCACCGCCCGGCCTTCGGCGGCCCGGATGCGCAGGGTGGCGCGGTCCATCCGTCCCGTGCTGTCGCCGTTGCCGGAGAAGTCGAAGCACACCGAGGACAGGCCGTGACCGGCCAGATGGTCCAGCAGGTAGCGGATGCGCCGGCGCGTCGTCCTCACGCCGAGGCCGTGGAAGGAAACGATGTCCGGCAGAGCACCCGACGCCGCGAACACCGCCGTCGCGGCCAGCCTCTCCGCCCCGACCTCCACCGTGCCCTCCTCGACCCGCATGCCCGCCCTCCGCTCACATCCCGTATACGGCCTCAATCTCGCGCGAGAACCGCCCGTGGATCTGCTTGCGCTTCGGCTTGAACTGCGAGGTCAGCAGGTCGTTCTCGATGGAGAAGCGCTCGTCCGCGATCACCAGCCCCCGCACCTGCTGCTCGGGCGGCAGCGTCTCGTTCATGGCCCGGATATGAGCCTCGACGCCCGAGCCGTCCGCCACGCCCGGCGACAGCGAGACCAGGGCCGTCAGGAACGGCCTGCCCGTGCCGTAGAGGATGCATTCGTGGACGTCGGGATGAAGCTTCAGGTGCTCCTCGATCAAGCGCACCAGGACGTTGCGGCCGCTGCTGAGCGTGATGACGTCGTCGACCCGGCCGAGGATGTAGAGGAACCCGTCCTCGTCCATATAGCCGAGGTCTTGCGTCCTGACCTCGCCCGACGGCAGGAACATCCGCTCGTTGTCGCCCGGCGCGCACCAGGTGTAGCGGGTATTCACGGGATGGCGGCTTGCGACGATCAGGACCCCGTCGCCATCGAAGCGCACGGTCTTGTTCGGCAGCACCCTGCCGACGCTGCCGACGCGATGGGCCCCCGGGCCGTTCTTCGCGACGATGCAGGTCTCGTTGAGGCCGTAGCCTTCGTAGAGGGGCACGCCACAGCCGTTGTAGAAATCCAGCGTCGCGGCGCTTGCCGGGGCCGAACCGGTCCAAAGATAGCGGATGCGGCCGCCGAGCAGGTCCTGGATCGCGCGCTTGCGGCCGGCAAGGTCCAAGGGACCGCAGCCGCCGGCCGCCTCGATCAGCGCCTTCACCTCGTCGTAGAAGCCGGGAACGCCCATGACGACGGTGGGGGACACCGCCCGGGCCATGGGCAGCACATGGTCCATTGCGGTCACGGCGACGTCGTGGCCGTGGACCAGGGCGGAGTAGATCCAGTAGCGCTGCTGAAGCAGCGCCAGCCTCAGGAAGACGAGAAGGGTGTCGCCGTCGCCGTGGCGGAACATGTCCTGCACCGCGGCCAGGGTGTCGTCCACGCTGCCGACCGTCGCCTCCAGCCCCTTCGGCTGCCGCGTGCTGCCGGAGGTGAACTTGATGGCACAGACGTCGTCCGGGGCGTAGCCGCCATGCAGCGGGCCGGCCCGTTCATGCCCCTCGACGGCCCATCGGCCGACGACGGCCAGGTCCATCGCCCGCGGATCGGTCCCGAGCACCTCCGCATCGGCGAACAGCAGCTTCAGGCCATGCTGCCTAATCGCGGCGCCGACCTCGAACCGCCCGGCCTCGAACCCCGCCGTCACCGCGCCGAGCTTCAGGACCGCCAAGTCGGCGATCACCCATTCGATGCAGTTCCCCGCCATGATCCCGATACGGTCGCCGGCCCGCAGCTCGAGGCCGTGCAGGCGCCACGCGACCGAGGCCGCCCGACGGTCCAGCTCGACCAGCGGCATCGACCGGACCTCGCCGTCCCGGACGTAATGGATCCGGTAGCCGGCATCGGCGTTGCCGGCCAGGGCGATCGCGTTGATGAAGCCCACGTCACCCCCTCCCGAGGACCGAGGACGCCGGGCCGGTCAGGAGGCGGGATAGCCGGCCAGGGCCGCCGCCCCGAGGCTTTCGGCTTCCTGGCGCGACAGTTCCTCCAACTCGCCCTGGGAACTCGTGACGGGGGCGAACAGCGACCGCGGGGCCGTTCCCAGGAGCGAGCGAGCCGAACCGTCCGCCGCGGTCTCGCGGAGTTCGGCCTGGAACGCCTCGGCCATGCGGACCCATACGCCGCCGTGGTAGACCGCCCGCTCCCGGTCGGCATCGGTCTTGAGGATCAGCGACAGCGCCTGCCACACGTCGTCGGTGTGGTCGTGCGAATCGTCGTACTGGCCGTGGGCGAGGTATCCGGAGAACAGCGGTTCCAGCCGGGTTCCGCGGACCGTCTCCCAGGTCTGGCGGACCGCCTGGCGGGAGTAGGCTTCGTTGAAATAGGCGAAGACGAGGCGGGCCATCGGCCCCTCGTGCTTCGTCGCGTATTCCAGGTAGCCCATGGACAGCTTGACGCTCAGGAACGGCTCCGTCGCATAGACCGTCGCGGTGTCGACGCCCATGCGGTTCAGGTCCTTCAGGAAGAAGGCCTCGTGGAGCATTTCCTCCTCGCAGTAGCGCGCCCACAGCTTCGCCGCGCGCGGGTTGTCCCGTATCAGCGCCGGCAGCGCCGCCGCATCGGCGAGGCGGAGGAAACGGATCCTGAGCAGGACCTGGGCATGCTTGATCCGGTGGAAGTCCAGCACTTCCTCGGGGACGTCCTGCGCGTGCCTGGTCGGGATCGGCGCCGGCGCCGGGATCAGGGCGTTCAGCCGACTGCGGCAGATCTCGTTCGCATCGCGACCACCCATGCCCGACCTCCCTTCTATCTATTTCCTCGCCTCGCTAAAAATGGTGAACGACCCGACGTTAGCGGTCAAGAAACATTAAAGATATGACGGCTATATTTACATGAATACGCCAGAATGTGCTTGCCACACACAAGTACGTGGGAAAATTATACTTAGATGACTCGAGAAAAGATTGTAAATTTACGAGGAATACACAAGAAACCAGTCCGTGAAGCCGGCAAGCACCGCATAGCGTGCCGTCTTGCCGATGCCGACCAGAAACAGGAACGGCAGGAACGGCGTGCGCAACGCGCCCGCGACCACCGTCAGCGGGTCGCCGACCACGGGGACCCAGGCGAACAGCAGGGACCAGATCCCGAAGCGGCGGTACCACCGCTCGGCGCGCGCGTACTGCGCCTCGGGAATGCGGAGCCGGCGCGTGCGGCGCAGGCGTTCCAGCCCACGGCCGAGCGCCCAGTTGACGCAGGAACCGGCGGTGTTTCCGACGCTGGCGACCGCGACCAGGAGGACGGGGTCGGCCGCCCCCGCCGCGACCAGCCCCGCGAGCGCCAGCTCGCTCTGCGCGGGGAGCACGGTCGCGGCCAGGAAGGCGGCCAGGAACAGCCCGGCGAAGGCCGCGGCGTCCATCGGGCCTCCGGCGTCAGCCTTCGTAGACCCGAGCCAGCTCGCCGTCGTCGAAGCCGTAGGTGTTGCTGCAGAACTGGCAGGTCACCTGGACCTGGCCGTCCACCTTCAGCTCCTCGATCTCGGAGCGGGGCAGCGAGCGCAGCACCGTGCTGACACGCTCGCGCGAGCAGCGGCAGCCGGCGCGCACGGGCACGGGCGGCCAGACCCGCACCCCTTCCTCGTGGAAGAGGCGGAAGAGCAGGTCGTTGGCGGGCAGGCGCGGATCGGTCAGCTCGGCGGGGGTCGCCGAACTCATCAGTACCATGGCGCGCCGCCAGTCGTCCTCGTCGTCGCTGGCACGCACGAGGGTCCCGCCCTCCTCCGGCATGCGCTGGAGCAGCAGGGCGCCGCCGCGCCACCCCTCGCCTTCGCTGCCCTGGCGGGCGACGGTGACCGTCATCCCGGTCTCGAGCTGCTCGGACTGGCGGAAATAGTGGTTGACGCTCTCGGTCAGCGTCGCGCCCGTCAGCTCGACGATGCCCTGGTAGCGCTCGGTGTTCTCGCCCTGGTCGACCGTGAAGGCGAGATAGCCTTTCCCCAGCAGGGCCGGGATCGAGTTCGCGCCGGGCGCGAGGTCCGCGACGCGGTCCTCGTCGAAATGCGCGTAGCCGCGCAGGTCGCCGGCACTCGTCACGTCGGCGACGATCATGCCGACGGGACCGTCGCCCTTCGCCTGCAGCGTGAAGATGCCGTCGTATTTCAGCATCCCGGCCAGCGCCACGGCGAGCGTGATCGTCTGGCCCAGCAGGTCGGCGACCGGCTCGGGATAGGCGTGTCGGGACAAGATCTCGTCGAGCACGCCGCCCAGTCGGACGAACCGTCCGCGCAGATGCGACGTGTCGAGCTGGAAGGTTTGAATGACGTCGTCGTCCAGGGGACGCTCGTTATAAGTCAAGACTCAGGACTCCAGGCACCAGCACAAGATGCCCTTCTGGGCGTGCAGGCGGTTCTCCGCCTCGTCCCAGACCACCGACTGGGGACCGTCGATGACGCCGGCCGTCACTTCCTCCCCGCGGTGGACGGGCAAGCAGTGCATGAATATGGCGTCCCCGGCCGCCAGTTTCATCAGCCGCTCGTCGACGCGAAAGGGGGCCAGCAGGTTGTGGCGCGGCCCGTCGTCGGCATGGTTCATCGACACCCAGGTATCCGTGACGACGCAGTCGGCACCCGCGACCGCATCGTCCGGGGACGACGCCATGCGGACGCGCCCGCCGTGCCGGCGCGCCCAGTCCAGCAGTTCGGCCGGCGGCGCCAGGGCTTCCGGGCAGGCGAGCCGCAGCTCGAAATCGAACTTCACAGCCGCGTGGATCCAGCTCACGGCCATGTTGTTGCCGTCGCCGCTCCAGGCGACGACCTTGCCCGCGATCGGCCCGCGATGTTCCTCGAAGGTCATCACGTCGGCCATGAGCTGGCAGGGATGGGAGCGGTCGGTGAGCCCGTTGATGACCGGTACGCTCGCGTACCGGGCGAGCTCGCGCAGCTTCTCGTCGTTGTCCGTGCGCAGCATGATCGCGTCGACGTAGCGCGACAGGACCCGCGCGGTATCGGCGACGCTCTCGCCGCGCCCGAGCTGCATCTCGCTCGCCGACAGCATGATAGCCTCGCCGCCGAGCTGGCGCATGCCGGCCTCGAACGAGACGCGCGTCCGGGTCGACGGCTTCTCGAAGATCAGCGCCAGCGTCTTGCCGACCAGCGGACGGTCGCTCCGCCGGCCCTTCTTCAGCTCGCCGGCCCGGGCCAGTATGTCGCGGAGCACCGGCAGGTCGAACTCGTCCAGGTCCAGGAAGTGCCGGGGCGCGGTCATGACGCCCCCAGCTCGCCGCATACCCGGTCGATGGTCGACACGGCCTCCTCGATCTCGGCCTCGCCGATGGTGAGCGGCGGCAGCAGGCGGATCACGTTGTCCCCAGCCGGGACCGTCAGCATCCCCTGGGCACGCAGCGCCTCGATGACCTTGCCGTTGGCGACGGCCGGCGCGACCTTCAGCCCGAGCATCAGCCCCACGCCGCGCAGATCCGCCAGGACCTTGGGATGACGGCGCACGGTGGCCTCCAGCCGGCGCCGGAGCAGGTCGCCCGTCTCCTGCACGCGGGCCAGGAAACCCGGCTCGGCGACGACGTCCAGCACCGCGTTGGCGACGGCCATCGCGAGGGGATTGCCGCCGTAGGTCGAGCCATGGGTACCCGGGGTCATGCCGACGGCCGCGCGTTCGGTCGCGAGGCACGCGCCGACCGGGAAGCCGCCGCCGATGCCCTTGGCGATGCACATCACGTCCGGCGCGATGCCGGCCCATTCATGGGCGAACAGCCTGCCGGTCCGGCCGACCCCGGTCTGGATCTCGTCGAGCAGCAGCAGGATGCCGAACTCGTCGCAGATCTCCCGCAATGCCCGCAGGTAGTCGACCGCCGCCGGGCGGACGCCGCCCTCGCCGAGGATCGGCTCGAGGCTGATGCCGGCGGTCTCGTGCGTGATCGCGGCACGCAGCTCGTTCAGGTTGCCGAAGGCGACCTGGTCGAAGCCCTCGACCAGCGGACCGAAGCCCTTCACGAGCTTTTCCTGCTTGGCGGCCGAGATCGCGCTCATGGTGCGGCCGTGGAAGGCGTTCTCGACCGTGATGACGCGCCACCGCTCGGGGTTGCCGGTCGCGTTCTGGTACTTGCGGACGACCTTGACCCCGCATTCCCACGCCTCGACGCCGGAGTTCGTGAAGAACACCGTGTCCGCGAAGGTCAGCTCGACCAGCCGGCGCGCCAGTACCTCCTGGCCCGGGACGCGGTACAGGTTGGAGGTGTGCCAGAGTTTCCTCGCCTGGGCGGTCAGGGCTTCGACCAGGTGCGGATGGGCGTGCCCGAGACTGACGACGGCCACACCGGCAGCGAAGTCGAGGTATCGTCGGCCATGCCGGTCGAAGAGATAGGATCCTTCCCCGCGCTCGAACTCGAGGTCGGCGCGGCCATAGGTCGGCATGACGGCAGGTATCACGGAAACTCCCCCGGCGGGCGAAACCCCTCGGCGGCCGGACTTCGCCGCCGAGCGGAAAAAGAGCCAGACTATCCAAAGTGGGCGCGCGGCTGTCAACTGCGCGTTCCGCCCGTTCAGGGCCTGAGCTTGTAGCCCGTGCGGATCAGGTGGTTGCAGGCGAACCAGAGCACGGCCGAGCTGCCCACGAGCACGGCGGCCGAGCGCAGGGGCGGCTGGTCGCCCGTGCCGAGGAAGCCGTAGCGGAAGCCGTCGATGGCATGGAAGATCGGGTTCAGCCGGACGAGACCGGCGACCAGCGGCGGCAGCAGGTCGACCGGCGCGAAGAGGCCGGACAGGAAGATCAGCGGCATCAGGAAGAACGCGAAGGCGGCTGCGAGATGGTCCCACTTCTCGCCCCACAGCCCGATCAGGATGCCGAACAGCGACAGCGTCAGCGAGCCGAGCCCCCCGAACAGCACGACCATCCAGGGATGGACGGGTGCTACCGGCCAGATCAGCAGGGCCGCGGCATAGGTGACGCCGCCCGTGACCACCCCGGCGGCGGTTCCCGCGAGCGCGTAGCAGGCCGTGAGCTCGGCGGCGCTCAGCGGCGCGCCCAGGATGTCGGAGATGACCCCCTCGATCTTGTCGAACAGCAGCGAGAAGCTGGTCGTCTCGGCCGCGCGCAGCAGGATCGACAGCATCACCAGGCCGGGCAGCAGAAAGGCCAGCACCGCGTCGCCCTGGGACGTCCCGCGCGCGTCGCCCAGCGCGAAGGCGAAGACCAGGAAATAGATCAGCGCCGAGAACGCCGGGGCCGCGATCGTCTCCCACGCGTCGATGACGTAGCGCCGCAGCTCGCGCCGCAGCAGCGTGCGCATGCCGATCCAGTTGACGCTGCCGACCGTGCGCGGGAGGACCGTCATGCCTTCAGCTTGTATCCCGTCGCGATCATGCGCAACAGCAGCGCCCACAGCAGCAGGTTGGTGCCGGCCAGCACCGCGACGCCGACCGCCAGCGTGCCGTCGCTCTGCCCGATGAAGCCGTAGCGGAACCCGTCGATCATGTAGAAGAACGGGTTCGCGTGCGCCACCCACCAGAACGGCTCCGGCAGCCTGTCCACGGTGTAGAAGGTACCGGACAGGAAGGTGAGCGGCGTGACGACGAAGTTCGTGAAGGCGGCGATGTGGTCGAACTTCTCGGCCCAGATCCCGCCGATCAGGCCCAGCAGCGCCAGCATCATCGAGGCCATCACCGCGTGGTAGACGACGAAGAACGGCGAATGGATGCCGATCGGCACGAAAGCCAGGATCGCCAGCGTGGTCGCGGTCCCGACCACCAGGCCCCGCGTCACCCCGCCCAGCACGAAGCCGAGCGCCAGCTCGATCCCCGACAGCGGCGGCATCAGCACGTCGACGATGTTGCCCTGGACCTTGCTGATCACCATCGATGAGGAGGTGTTGGCGAAGGCGTTCTGCGCCATGGACATCATCACGAGCCCGGGCGCGAGGAACTCCAGGAACGGGACGTTGCCGGCGCGCCGGACGACGCCGCCGAGCGCCAGCGCGAAGATCGCGTAGAACAGCAGCGTCGTGACGACCGGAGCGGCTATGGTCTGGGTGTAGACCTTGAGGAAGCGCCGGACCTCCCTGTGGTACAGCGTCCACAGGCCGACCCAGTTGACGAGGCCGACGTCGCGGGGCAGTGGTGGGGTATGGGTGTTCATGGCTCGGACGTCTTGAAGGGTGGCGGAGGTTACCCCGAAGCAACGGGCCGTGCAAACCCGGGGGCCGGAGCCGGAGCGGGCGGGCGACGAACGGGAGGGCGGCGATGAACGATCCGAAATCCGGCGAAAACGCAGGGCACGGCGGGCGCAAGCCGCCCCGCCGCGTCACGCCCGACTATCTGGAGAACGCAGCCCTGCACTATCTGCAACGCTTCGCGAGCTCGAGCGCCAATCTGCGCCGCGTGCTGATGGGCAAGGTCGAGCGCTCGGCGCGCGCCCACGGCACCGACCGGGAGGAAGGTGCCCGCTGGGTCGACGCCCTGGTCGAGCGCTACCTGCGCAGCGGCCTGCTGGACGACCGCGCCTATGCCGAGGCGCGCGCCGCCAGCCTGCACCGGCGCGGCGCGTCGACCCGGGCGATCCGCGAGAAGCTTGCGACCAAGGGCATCGACCGCGACCAAGCGGCGGCGGCAGTGGCGGCGGTCGACGCCGACATCGCCGGCGACATGGACCTGGCGGCGGCGGCGGCCTTCGCGCGACGCCGCCGGCTCGGCCCGTTCCGCAGGGAGGACCGGGAGGCGCACCGCCAGCGCGACCTCGCGGCACTGGGCCGGGCAGGCTTCGGCTACGAGACGGCGCGGCGCGTCGTCGACGCCGCCGATCCCGACGCGATCGAGTGAGGTCCCGGCCGCGGCACCCGGTCTCAGACCCGCCGCACGGCCAGGATGCCGCCCGCGCGCTCGGCGACGGCGGCGACCGGCTCGATGCAGACGGCGAGGTGGAACCCGGTCGCGTGGACGAGGCGCTCCGCGTCCAGCATCAGGCCGACATGGCCCGGGAAGCCGACGACGTCGCCGCGCCGGAACGCGAAGTCCCGCCCGTCCGGCGACGCGAGGGTGCCGATGGCGGCGCGCTGCATGTCGCTGTCCCGCGGCACCTGGAGGTTCGCCATGGCGAACGCCGCCTGCACCAGCCCGGAACAGTCTATGCCGATGCTGCTCCGCCCGCCCCACAGATAGGGCGTGCCGAGAAAGGCCAGCGCGGTCTCCACGGGGTCGTGGGGGTCGGCGCCGACGGGCTCGACGTGCCGGGCGAACACCCAGCCGCCGCCGGCCAGGCCGCACCAGCCGCTCCGCTCCCCGGCGACGGCGAGCGGGGTGCCGAGGCTGAGCGTGTCGAGCGGCGGGGTCTTGAGGTCGGGCTCGGGAAAGACGAAGCTGCGCAAGGCCTTCAGGCGGTGCGTCGGCGCGTGGACCCGGTCCGACAGCGCCTGCGCCGGCACCCAGCCGACATAGCCGTCGGCGGCGCATTGCCCCCAGGCCCAGCCGGGCCGCTCGTCGTAGACCGTGAATACCTCGCCGAACAGAAGTTCCGAGACGCGCCGCGCCGCCGGATCGGGTTCGCCCACGATGGGCGCGCGGCCGAGGCGGGCCTGCCGGGGCGCGCCCTCGACGAAGCGGCCGGCCTCGACGACGCCCCGCAGGGAGGCGGCGGCGAGGTCAGGCCGGTACGGCGTGACCCGCGGGTCCGGAGGCGCGTTCATCGCCCGGCACTCCTTCCACCATCGGCACCGGGGCGACCGGCAGGTCGGACGGGCGCAGCCCGTTCCGTGCGTCCATCACGAGCTGGGCGAATTCCGTCAGGAACACAGAGCCCTTGACCGTGCGCTGGACCAGGACGTTGCGCCTGTCGGCCTCGTCGCGCTTGCGCCGCAGGAAGCCGAGACGCCCCAGCCGGTCGAGGGCGCGGCTGATCGCGGGCTTGGAGACGTTCAGGGTCGCGGCCAGACCGCGCACGGTGTGCGGCGACGGCGTCAGGTAGACCGTCAGCAGCAAGGCGAGCTGGCGCGACGAAAGATCCGGCCCCGCCCGCCGGACGCTGGTCACGAGGACCGTCCGCCACAGATCCAGCGCTTCCAGTTTCTGCGCCATGCCCGCACCCCCGCAGCCGCGCCGGCATCGTCCCTAGAGTCCGCGGCGCCAGCGAGAGTGTGCCGGAGTACCCCTTTCGGGGCAAGAATTTAGCGTTATTTTCCATAGTATTGTTCCAGCAGCCGGAACGCGGCGCGCATGCCGAGCGCCTCGCCGCCTTCCGGCCGCGCCGGGCGCGAGGACTGGTTCCAGGCGAAAGTGTCGAGATGGGCCCACCGGACCCCGTCCGGGACGAAGGCCTGGAGGAACAGCGCGGCGGTGATCGCGCCGGCATGACCGCCGCTGCCGGTGTTGTTGATGTCGGCGACCTTGCTGTCCAGCATCCGGCGGTACCCGCGATGCAGCGGCAGCCGCCACAACGGGTCGGCGACCTCCGCGCCGGCGGCGAGCAGGTCGGCCGCGAGCGCGTCGTCGTTGCAGAACAGCGCCGGCAGGTCCGGGCCGAGCGCCACGCGCGCCGCGCCGGTCAGGGTCGCGAAGTCGATCATCAGGTCCGGCCGGTCCTGCGCCGCCTCGTGGAGCGCGTCGCACAGGATCAGCCGCCCCTCGGCGTCGGTGTTCCCGACTTCGACGGTCAGCCCCTTGCGCGTCCGCAGCACGTCCATCGGCCGGAAGGCGTCGCCGGAGATCGAGTTCTCGACCGCCGGGATCAGCACCCGCAGCCGGACCGGCAGCTTCGCCGCCATCACCATGCGCGCGAGGCCGAGCGCGTGCGCCGCCCCGCCCATGTCCTTCTTCATGTTCAGCATGGCCGAGGAGGGCTTGATGTCGAGCCCGCCGGTATCGAAGCACACGCCCTTGCCGATCACCGCGACGAGCGGCGCGCCCGCCTCGCCCCAGGCGAGGTCGACCAGCCGCGGCGCGCGCGTGCTCGCGCGGCCGACGGCGTGGACGGCCGGCCAGTTGCCCGCCAGCAGGTCGTCGCCGACCACGACCGTGGCCTCGGCCCCGAACTCCCGGGCGAGGTCGAGCGCCGCCTCGGCCAGCTCCGCCGGGCCGAGGTCGCCCGCGGGCGTGTTGACCAGGTCGCGCACGAGATGCGTGGCGCCGGCCGCGCGCTCCACCGCCGCGCGGTCGGCGCCTTGCGGCCAGACCAGGCTCGCGAAGGTCTTCTCCTTGCGCCGGTAGCGCGTGAAGGCGTAGCTGCCGAGCGCCCAGGCGAGGGCGTGGCGGGTCGCGGCGGCGGGCTCCGGTTCGGGGTCGAGGCGATAGCAGCCCGGCGGCAGCGCGCCCGGCAGGCTGCCGGCGGCCCAGGGATCCTCGCCGTCGCCAAGCCCGGCGAGCACGCGCGCCAGCCGCCCCTCGTCGTCCGGGACGAGGCAGATGCCGCCCGCCTCGGCCTTGAAGCCGGCCTGCTCCGCCCAGGCCCGCAGCCGGGGCGGCTGGGCCTCGCGCCAGGCGTCCAGGGCGGGTTTCGCGACGAGGGTGAGCGGGACCGCCTCGGCTCCGTCCGCGGAGCGCAGCGTTGGCGTGTCGGTCTTGGCGTTCGCGGACATCGTTCCTCGGGGTCTGTCGGGATTGCCGGGCGGAAAAGGCGGCGGCAATCATGGCCCGGATCGGGCCGGGGACGCAAACCCCGGCTGCGCTTCCCATAGGGCAAACGCCGTCAGGCGCAAGAAAGCTTCCTGGAACGAAGTCCGTCTCGGAACCACCATCCGCCAGCGGCCCTGATCCCGTTCAAGCGGTTCCCCTCGGCCCTTGGCGATGGCGTGGGGGTTTGTGGGGGTTTGTGGGGGTCGCGTGGGGGTGGGGTCGGCGCAGCCCTGGGGCGATGGGGGAAAGTGCCCCTCCTGCGCGAGAGGGAGCTCTGGATGTTTGTCGGAAAGACATGCAGGAATATTCCTTCTCC
>NZ_DASYHS010000113.1:0-45207 GCF_035998295.1 Arenibaculum sp.
GGCGCCGAGATCAACGAGGCGAAGAAGGTCCTCGCCTTCGAGGCGACCCGCCTGGCCCATGGCGCCGAAGCCGCGGAGCACGCCGCCGAAACCGCCCGGCGAACCTTCGAGGAAGGGGCCGCCGCCGAAGGGCTCCCCAGCATCGACGTCGCCATGGCCGATCTCGAAACCGGCGTTCCCGTCGTCGACCTGCTGGTGCGGACGGGACTGGCCGCCAGCAAGGGAGAGGCACGGCGCCTGATCCGCGGAGCCGGCGCCCGTCTCAACGACGCCGCGGTGACGGACGAGGCGGCCCTGGTCGGGACCGGCGACCTCGACTCCGGCGGGATCGCCAAGCTGTCGGCCGGCAGGAAGCGGCACGCCCTCGTCCGCGGAGCCTGATACCGGCCCGGTCAGCCCCGAGGGTGCATCTCGTCGGGCGGGACCGGGGCCGGGGCCGGATCTCCGGGCGCCGGGCCCAGGAAGAACAGGGTGCGCAGAAAGCCCGGCGCAAGGACCGCCAGCGGATTGACGGTGACGCGCGGGTCCGCGATCGGCCCGGCGACCGCGTAGGTGAATGCGAAGACCCCCTGCCCTTCGCCGCCGGTCAACAGCTGCCCCAGGAGCGGGATCGCCCCGATGACCCGGTTGACGCCGTAGACCGGGACGATCGTCCCTTGGACGTCGACCGTATCGGCATCGAGGTCCGCGATGCCCTCAAGCGTCAGCCCGAGCGCGGCACCGGACGTCCGCATCTCGGAGATTTGGACCTCGCCGCCTTCGTAGCGCCATTTGCCGATCAGGCGCTTGAAGTTGATCCCTTTGCCTTCCACCAGTTCGGCGAAGCCCGTAGGCGACGCCGCGTTCAGCAGGCGTGCCAATACCGGGGCGTCCAGCAGCACGAAGTCGGTCATCTCCACGCCGCCTTCGAGAGGGGCTTGCGGATCGTCCGCCGGCGCCGTCGCGTCGAGCACGAGATCGCCACCCTGCATCGACCCGAAGAAGCCGAGCGCGCGGAGTACCGCTCCGGCGTTCCCGGTCTGGAAGCGGAGCCGCCGAAGCGCTCCCTCGGGTCCGTAGCGCAGCATCACGGGCGTGGCGGACCCGACCCGGCCGTCGACCTGGACCCGGGTCCAGCGGCTGCCGTCGTTGGCGGCCTCGGCAACGACGTCGCGCAGTTCCTGGTCCTCTCCGAGCACGACGCGTTCCAGGCGGGCCGAAAGCTCGAACGGCACCCCGGGTTCACCCGCGTCCTCCGCCGGGTCGGGCTCGGCGTCGCGCGCTTCCATCACCGGACCGAGGTCCAGGGCCGGGCCGACGAGCGACATCCGCCACGTCCCGTCCGGCCGCCGATCCGCGTCGAGGCGCAGATGCGTGGCGCCGACACGCACCTCGTCCAGGTTCACCGCCTGCACGCGTCCTCCCTCCCCGAGGCCGGCACTGCCACGCGCATCGAGCCCCGGCCCCCGCAGCACGAAGGCCGCCACGCGTACCGGTGCGCCTCGTTCGAACAGGACGGTCGCCTCTGCCGAGGCGGGAACGCCCGGGGACTTCGACCAGCCGAGGCTCCCGGCATCCAGCTCCGCTCCGGCCAAGTCCATGCGCGCCGTGAGCGTCGCCGGCCCGCTTTTCGGCACCACGTACTCCGCATCGACCGCGACCGGGCCGGCAACCCAGGGCTCCACGTCGAGGCCGAGCACCCTGCGGTCTTCCGCGGACGTCACTCCGGCGACGGTGATCCGGGACACGATCCCCTTCCGGGGAACGAAATGCTCCCGCCAGGCGACCGTGGCGGGGATGCCGTCGACGCGCGCGGTGCCTTCGATGTGGATGCCGCCCGGATCGAGGGCCAGCGTCAGGTCCCCGTCCGAGATCCTGCGGCCGGCCGGCACGCCGTCGACGGTGACGTCCGAGAGCTTCGCCTTCGCTCCGAACACGACGTCGTCGATGCTGACGTCCTTCAGCAGCGGGAAGGCGAAGGTCACCGTTCCCGCCGCGCGGCCCGAAGCCGCCGCGGGGTCCAGTCCCAGCCGCGCCGGATACCCCAGCGGCGGCATGTCCAGCACGGCGAGGATGGACCTTACCGGCCCGGACAGCGGCACCTCGATGTCGATGGCCTCGTTGCCGCCGTCCAGCCCCGTGATCGACACGCGCGAGCGTCCGACCGCGACGTCGCGGAGCTTTCCTCCGTCGAGGGAGAGATCCATGCGCGTCGTATCGAAGGTTGCGACGCCGCTCACTCCGGTGACCGGCGGCAATTCGCCGAAATAGCGGACGTCGACGCCGGCGACCCGGATCTCGCCGTCGAGGGCGCGGATCTCAGCATCCTCCGGGCGGTCCGCCGGGAAGATCGCGGCAAAGGTCGCGGTGGCCCGTTCGGCCATGCCTCCGGACAGATTGGCGAGAATCCACTGCCGCGGGTTCCGGGCGACTTTCGGGGGCCATAGCCGCTCCAGCTCGCCGACCGGCACGCCCGCCACTTCAGCATCCCCGCGGACATCGATCCGGCCGCCCCCGAGATCGACCAGCGTGGCGGCCAGCCTGGCCGTCGGCCCCCCCAGATCCGCGAACACGTCGTCCAGCACGACCATCCCTCGCGCGGCGTCGAACCGGCCCCGCAGCTCGGCGAAGGGGAGGTGCTGCGGCGCGTCGTACAGCTGAGGAAGATCCAGCACCCCGTCGCGCCCGGTGAGATGGACCGTACCCTCGGTGATCCGGAACGCCCGGTCGAACCGCGCGGTGGCCGTGCCGCCCATCAGCATCGACACGGCCGAAAGCGGCTCGAGTGCGCGGGCGCGCGGCGCCAGTTCGCGCAGGTCGAGGTTCTCCACCCTTGCATTCACGACCGTCGACCCGTCGCCGGCGCGATGGCGCAGATCGGCCGTCAGCCGCGCGGTGCGGACCCCCGTCAGGACGTCCAGCAGCGCGAACCCGCCGAGGCCGGCCTCGTCCCGGCGCAGCGCCAAGTCGGCGCGCGGCGCATGCCAGACCTGGCCGTGCTCATCGTCCTCGACGACCAGCGCCGCGGCCGAGACGCTGATCTCCCGCAGTTCCGAGAGCGGCCCCCGGGCTTGCCCCGGCGGGCGCTGCAGCGCATCGAGCAGCTCGCGAACGACGGTCGTGCCCGAAGCGGTGGGCTCCGCGCCCATGGTATCGGCAACGTCGAATTGGAAACGGCCGTCAGCGGTGCGAACGATCCGCAGGCTGGGACGGATCAGGACCAGCCGGGTCGGCGCGAACTCGCCTCGCAGCGCCCGCCGCAGATCCAGGCTGATCCCCATCTCCGGGACCGAGGCGACCGGCGCGTCACTCCGGTCGTAGACCCTGACCGAGCGGGCGCGCAGCTCGAACGGCTCGGAGAAGCCGCCCCAGGTGATCTCGGTGCCGCCGATGTCGGTGCGGATGTCCGCGGCGGCGAGCGCGCGCTCGATCGCGGGTGTCAGGAAGTCGGCACGCAGCGGGCCTTGCGCGATGCGCCACACGAACAGGCCGGCCAGGATCGCGAGTGCCGCAAGGCCGGCTCCCAGGATCTCGACCAGGACCTTGGCGGCAGGGCGGATCAAGGAGCCCGGACCCCAACCCGGTTGACCACGTCCGGCACCCGGCGCATCGTCGCCCGATGCCCCGTCCGAGAAAGACCGTCATCCGTGTGGGTCGAATTCCCCTCTCTCCCGAAGCCGAGCGACCCTGCCGCCGCCAAGCTGGGCCTGGAGCACTGGCACGAGCGCGCGGCCCGCATCGATGACGCCGCCGTGCGCAGCTTCGCCGAAGCCTTCGCAGCCGCCCCGGAAGGGCGCGCCGTGCTCGACGCGGTGTTCGGCAACAGCCCGCACCTGACCCAGAGCCTCGTGCTCGACCTGCCCTTCGCCAAGCGCCTGTTCGAGGAGGGATGCGACGCCCTCTTCCCCGCCCTGATGGCGGAACTGCGCGCGGCCCATTCCCACGAACGCGACACCACCCGGCTGATGTCCGGCCTGCGGATCGCGAAGCGGCGCGCAGCGCTGCTGATCGCGCTCGCCGACATCGGCGGGCTGTGGCCGCTGGAGCGCGTCACCGCCGCCCTGTCCGAGCTTGCGGAGACCGCGCTGCGCCTCGCGGCGGCGCATCTCCTGCGCAAGGCCGGCGAGGCGGGCGCGCTCGTCCTGCCCGATCCAGAGGATCCGACGCGGGGGACCGGGCTCATCGTTCTTGGCATGGGCAAACTCGGGGCGCGCGAACTGAACTACTCGAGTGACATCGACCTGATCGTCCTCTACGACGACCAGGTGGTCCAGACGGCCCAGCCGGAGACGATGGCGAGGACGTTCATCCGCCTGGCGCGCGACCTCTGCCGCATTATGGAGGAACGCACCAAGGACGGCTACGTCTTCCGCACCGACCTGCGGCTGCGCCCCGACCCGGGTGCGACGCCGCTCGCGGTGTCGGTCTCCGCAGCCGAGGCCTACTATGGCAGCCTGGGACAGAACTGGGAACGGGCCGCGATGATCAAGGCGCGCCCCGTGGCCGGCGACGCCGACGCCGCGAAGCATCTCCTCGACGTGCTCGGCAGCTTCGTGTGGCGGCGGAACCTGGATTTCGCGGCCATCCAGGACATCCATTCGATCAAGCGGCAGATCAACGCCCATCGCGGCTTCAAGACGGCGGCGATCGAGGGACACAACGTCAAGATCGGCCGCGGCGGCATCCGGGAGATCGAGTTCTTCGCCCAGACCCAGCAACTGATCTTCGGCGGGCGCGACCCGACCCTGCGCAAGAGCGGCACCCGGGCGGCGCTGCGCGCCCTGGTCGAAGCAGGCCGTGTCGAGGCGTCGACGGCCGACGCGCTGACGGGAGCGTACGGGCTGCTTCGCCGCGTCGAGCACCGCGTCCAGATGATCGAGGATCAGCAGACCCACCAGCTTCCGTCCGACGAGGCCGGAGTGGCCCGCCTCGCGACCTTCCTCGGCTACGACAGCGCGTCGGCATTCCGGGACGCGCTCTCCGCGACCCTGTCGCTGGTGCAGGAGCACTACGCGGCGCTGTTCGAGGAGGCGCCGCCGCTCTCGGGGCCGGGCAATCTCGTCTTCACCGGCACCGAGGACGACCCCGAGACGCTGGCGACGCTGCAGCGCCTCGGCTTCCGCAACCCGGCCGGGGTCTCGGCGACCATCCGCGGCTGGCACCACGGCCGCTACAAGGCGACCCGCAGCACGCGGGCGCGCGAACTGCTCACCGAGCTCGGGCCGACCTTGCTCGAGGCGCTGGGCCGGACGCCCAATCCCGACGACGCGTTCATGAAGTTCGATGAATTCCTGGGCCGCCTGCCCGCCGGCGTCCAGCTCTTCTCGATGTTCTACAGCAACCCGGCGCTGCTCGAGCTGGTCGCCGAGATCATGGGGACGGCGCCTCGTCTGGCGGAGGTGCTGGCCCGCTCGCCGGCACTCCTCGACGCGGTGCTGACTCCCGATTTCTTCGGCCCCCTTGCCGACCGCGCACAGCTCCAGGGCGAGCTGGACACCGTGCTGTCGAGCGCCCGGAGCTTCGAGCAGGCGCTGGACATCGATCGCCGCTGGGCCAACGACCAGCGCTTCCGGGCAGGCGTCCACATCCTGCGCAACATCACCGGCGGCGATGCCTGCGGCCCGTTCCTCTCCGACGTCGCCGACCTGTCCGTCGGGGCGCTCGTCCCCCTGGTCCGCAGCGAGTTCGAGCGCCGGCACGGAACCTTCGGCGACGCCGCCGGCGCGGGCATGGTCGTCCTGGCGCTGGGCAAGCTGGGCAGCCGCCAGATGACGCTGCGCTCGGACCTGGACCTCATCACCGTCTACGACGTGCCCGACGGGGTCGGCGCGTCGGACGGGCCGAAACCGCTGACCCCGGCCGAGTACTACACCAAGCTGACGCAGCGCCTGATCAACGCGATCACCGCGCCGACCGGCGAGGGACAGCTCTACGAGGTCGACATGCGGCTGCGGCCGTCGGGCAATGCCGGCCCGCTCGCCGTCAGCTTCCCCGGCTTCGTCGCGTACCAGCGCGATTCGGCCTGGACCTGGGAACACATGGCGCTGACGCGCGCCCGCGTGATCCTCGGGCCCGACGCTCTCGCCGGCCGGCTCGCCGCCGCCATCCGCGACGTGCTGACCCGGCCGCGCGACCCGGCGCGCCTGCTGCGCGACGTGGCCGAGATGCGCGGCAGGATCGAGCGGGAATTCGGCACCGACGACGTCTGGAACACGAAATACGTGCGCGGCGGCCAGATCGACGCCAGCTTCATCGCCCAGTACCTGCAGCTGCGCCATGCCCACGACCATCCCGGGATTCTGAGTACCGACACGGCCACCGCGATCGGCAACCTGGCCGCGGCGGGCCTGCTGGACACCGGCATCGCGGCGGATCTGATCGATGCGTTGCGCATGTGGCGACGGATCCAGGGCTTCCTGCGGCTCACCACCGAGGGTCGCTTCGACGCGGCCAATGCCCCGGAAGGACTGCGCCGGGCGCTGACGCGCGCCGTTCTCGGACAGGACGCGGGGGATCTCGAGTTCTCCGGCCTGGAAACCCACGTCCGCAAAACCGCCGGGAGGGCGCATCGGCATTTCGCGTCCCTGGTCGAGGTCCCGGCCGCCGGGCTTGCCGGTTAGGCCGACGGGGATGGTCCACCCGCCCTCGATCCTGGCGCTGGAGGAGCATGCCCTGGAGGCTTGGCCCGCGCTCGAGGCGGTCCGGTTCGGCGGCTGGTCGTTCCGCTTCGCCGAGGGCTATACCAAGCGCGCCAACTCAGCCAGCGCGCTGGCCCCGGATCGCCCGTTCGCCGAGATCCACCGCGAGGCGCTCCGGCGCTACGCGGAGCGTGGGCTGCCGCCGATCTTCAGGATCGGTCCGCTCGCAGGGCCCGAACCGGACGGCACGCTCGACGCGCTCGGCTACCGTGCGCTGCGTCGCACGCTCGTCCTCACGGCGCCGGTGCCCGACGTCCCGGCCGATGCCGCCGTAAGGATCGCGCCCGTTCCCGACGGCGGCTGGCTGAACGTCCACGATCCGGGGCGGCCCGCGGACCGGGACCTGCACGCGCGCATTCTCGCCGCGACGGAGCTGCCCGCCGCCCATGCCACGCTCCTCGAGGATGGACAGCCCGTCGCCTTCGGCCGCATCGTCGCCGGCCGCGGACTGGCCGGGCTGTTCAGCGTCCTCACGCTGCCGCGAGCGCGCGGCCGCGGAGCCGGACGGCGCGTCGTGGAGGCGCTGCTCGGCTGGGCGCACGGTCAGGGGGCTCGAACCGCCTACCTGCAGGTCGAGGCGGACAATGCGCCCGCTCTCGCCCTCTATCGCCGCCTCGGCTTCACTGAAACTTACGGTTACCACTACCGGTTACCGTGACGGTTGCAAAGCACCGCCGGATGGCCGAAACCTTTGCTCACGCCATCGAGACAGGAGCACCCCCGACCATGAGCATCGAGCCCGGCTCACCCGCCCCGGACTTCACCATGCCGACCGATGGTGGCGGCACTCTCAGCCTCGCGGGCCTGAGGGGCCGGAAGGTGATCCTCTACTTCTATCCCAAGGACGACACCTCGGGCTGCACCAAGGAAGCCTGCGGCTTCCGCGACCTCCTTCCCGATTTCACCGGCACCGACGCCGTGGTCGTCGGCGTGTCCAAGGACGGCGTCGCCAGCCACGACAAGTTCAAGGGCAAGTACGACCTGCCCTTCACGCTCGCCTCCGACCAGGGGGGAGACGTCTGCGAGCGCTACGGCGTCTGGGTCGAGAAAAGCATGTACGGCCGCAAGTACATGGGGATCGACCGGGCGACCTTCCTGATCGACGGCGACGGCGTCGTCCGCCGCGTGTGGCGCAAAGTCAAGGTCCCGGGGCACGTCGAGGAGGTGCTGGAGGCCGCGCGCGCCCTCTGAACACCCGCTCAGGAAAGCGCGCCGGACCGGGCGGAGCGCCCGACGCTCTCGCGAATCTCCGCCGAGAGGTCCCGGATCTCCTCGGCGGCGCGGGTGCGGCGGGCCTGCTCGGTGACGCCCAGCCCCTCGAACAGGGCCGAGGCGAACTGGATGCGGTTACCTACCTGCGTGCGGGCTACGGGAGCGCCGAGGTCGCGGATGCGCCGTTCCAGCTCGTCGGCGAGGCGGGCGCGCGGCGGCACCCGGTTCACGACGATCAGCACCGGCACCTTCTCCTCCCGGGCGAGCGCCAGCGTCGGCTCCGTCGCCCACAGGTCCATCGGGCTCGGCTGCACCGGCACGACGACCAGGGTGGCGGAGCGGACCGCTATCCGGGCCTCCGTCTCGGCGTGCGGCGGGCTGTCGATGACGACGAAGTCGTGCTCGCGCGCCAGCCGCTCGACCTCGCGCTGGGTGCGCCAGCCGGTGATCTGGACGTGGCTGAGGCCGCCGTCCCCCCGCGCGGCCAGCCGGGTCTGGTACCAGCGCGACAGGCTCGCCTGCGGATCGATGTCGACGATGGCGACGCGACGTCCGCCTTCGGTCAAGGCGACCGCCAGATGCGCCGCCAACGTCGTCTTGCCCGCGCCGCCCTTCTGCTGGGCCACGGTGATGATCGCGCCCGCCATGCTTCTTCCTCTTCCTTCGCTCGCCCCGTCGCCGAGCAGTGTGCCCGTCCGTTCGCAATCCGCCAAGGACGCCGTCGCACTTGCGAACGCCGGGGAAAGCACTACAACACGTCCATGACGCCTTCTGCCCGACCCCAGCTCGTTCCGCCGACCGATCCGAACGTCGAGCGCGCGGCGGAACTGATCCGCGACGGCCGGCTCGTCGCCTTCCCGACGGAGACGGTGTACGGCCTGGGCGGCGACGCCACGAACGACCGCGCCGTCGCCGCGATCTTCGCGGCCAAGGGGCGACCTGCCTTCAACCCGCTGATCGTCCACGTCACCGATCCGGATGCGGTCGGCGAGGTCGCCGTCATGGACGGCCGGGTCGAGGAGCTGGCCGGGATATTCTGGCCCGGCCCGCTCACCCTGGTTCTGCCGCGCCGTCCGGGCGGCCCGGTGTCGCTGCTGGCCTGCGCCGGTCTCGACACCGTCGCCGTGCGCATCCCCGCCCATCCCGTCGCGCGCCGCCTGATCGCGGCGGCCGGCCGTCCGGTCGCCGCCCCCAGCGCCAACCGGTCCGGCGCCGTGAGCCCGACGACCCCGGTGCATGTCGCCGAAAGCCTCGGCACCGGCGTCGACCTAATCATCGCCGCGGGCCGCTGCCGGATCGGCCTCGAATCGACCGTTCTCGACCTGACGGGCGCGCAGCCGGCGATCCTGCGCCCGGGCGGCATCACGCGCGACCGGATCGAGGCGGTGCTGGGACCGGTGCTGGCATCCGGCCAGACGGCCGAGGCCCCGAGATCCCCGGGCCAGCTCGCCAGCCACTACGCCCCCGGCCGGCCCGTACGGCTGGACGCGCGTGAGGCCGGGCCGGACGAGGCGCTGCTCGCGTTCGGCCCGGACGCCTTCGTGCGCGGTGGGCGCGAACGGCTCAACCTCAGCCCCGAGGGCGACCTGGACGAAGCGGCTGCCAACCTGTTCGCCATGCTGCGCGCCCTCGACCGCCCCGGCATCTCGGGCATCGCCGTGATGCCGATCCCCGACCAGGGGCTCGGCGTCGCCATCAACGACAGGCTCCGTCGGGCGGCGGCGCCCCGCTGACCCCGCGCGCCCGGGAGACCCGCCCATGACCGCTTGCGATGCTCTGGACGCCCTGCGGACCCTGCTCGGCCCACGGGGCTATCTCGATCGTCCGGAGGACATGGCGCCGTATCTACGGGAATGCCGCGGGCGCAAGTCCGGGACGAGCCCGCTGGTGATACGGCCCGCCGACACCGCGCAGGTTTCCGCCGCCGTCCGCATCTGCGCCGAGGCCGGCATCCCGATCGTGCCCCAGGGCGGCAACACGAGCCTGGTCGGCGGGTCCGTCCCGGACCACGGCACCGAGGTGGTCCTGTCGCTCTCGCGCATGGACCGCATCCGGGCGGTCGACCCGCTCGACTACGTCATCACGGTCGAGGCCGGCTGCATCTTGAAGCGGGTCCAGGACGCCGCGGCGGAAGTCGACCGCCTGTTCCCCCTCAGCCTGGGGGCCGAAGGGACGTGCCAGATCGGCGGCAATCTGTCGACGAACGCGGGCGGCATCCTGACGATCCGCTACGGCAACGCGCGCGACCTCGTCCTCGGCCTGGAGGTGGTGCTGCCGGACGGACGGGTATGGGACGGGCTGCGCTCGCTGCGCAAGGACAACACCGGATACGACCTGAAGCATCTCTTCATCGGCGCGGAGGGCACGCTGGGCGTCATCACCGCCGCGACGCTGAGGCTGTTCCCTCGGCCGAAGCAGGTCGAAACGGCCCTGGTCGCCGTGCCGGACCCGGAAGCGGCGATCGCGCTCCTCGCCCGCCTGCGGGCGGCGACGGGCGACGGGCTCACCGCGTTCGAGCTGATGAAGGGCGCCCTGCTCGACCTCGCCCTCGCCTACGTTCCCGGGACCGTCGATCCGCTTCCGGACCGGCATCCCTGGTACGTGCTGCTGGAGGCGGCCAGCGGCTTCGGCGGGTCGGCGCTGCGCGACGCGCTGGAGGAGACGCTCACCGACGCCATGGAGGACGGGTCGGTCCGGGACGCCGTCCTGTCGGCGAGCGGCGCGCAGACGAAGGAGCTCTGGTTCATACGCGAGGCGATCGTCGAGGCGCAGCGCCAGGGGGGCGGATCGATCAAGCACGACGTCTCGGTCCCGGTATCCAAGGTCGCGGAATTCATCGAACGCGCCTCGGCCGCCCTGGAAACACTGATCCCCGGCATTCTCCCGCTGCCGTTCGGCCACGTCGCCGACGGCAACATCCACTTCAACGTCTGCCAGCCCGCGGGCGCGGATACCGCCGCGTTCCTGGAGCGCTGGGACGAGGTCAACCGCGTCGTCCACGACGTGGTGCTGTCGCTCGGCGGGTCGATCAGTGCCGAGCATGGGATCGGCACCTTCAAGCGCGGCGAGCTGCTGCGGGTCGCGGGCGCGGTGGAGGTCGACCTGATGCGGCGGGTCAAGGCCGCGATCGACCCCGGCGGGACGATGAATCCCGGCAAGATCCTGGACTGAGGGAGGAAACGGCGGTGCGCGACCCCCGCGGCGGCTCGATCTCGGCGCTCGTTCTCTATCTCGCGGGCGCGATCGTCACCGTCATGAGCATGACGCTGCTGCTCGGCCCGACGGAGGCGACCTTCGGCCCCGGCCTCGTCGGCACCGGCCTCGGGCTGGTGATCATGGCACTCGGCCGGGTGGTCGGGGTGCTGAGCGAAATCCGGGACGAACTCCGCACGCGGCGGGACGGCTTTCCCTGACCGGCCGGGGAGGGATGCTAGATCAGCTTTCCCTCGAAGGGGTGCCAGCCCCGGCGATCCTCGATCTCGACCACCCACAGGTCCGGGTCGCGCCGGACCGCCCGCTCGATATAGGCGTCGGCGTCCGGTTCCGGCATCAGGGCGTTTTCCTTGGCGGCAAGCCAGCCGAGGCGCCCCTGCGCGTCGCGCGCCTGGGTCAGCACGCGGCAGCCGAGGTCGAGCTGGTTCAGCTTGAGCACGAGGCTGCCGCCCTGGAGCGCGCCCTTGCGGATCACGTAGGCGGGAACGGCCTCCGCCATGCAGCGGCGCAGGTGGGCCTTGATCCAGAGCTCGGTCGGTAGGCGATCGTCATCCATGACCTGGGAGTTAGCGGCTGACCGGCTTGCGCGCAAGTCGCCTCGACGGCGGCCCGCCCGGATTCACGCCGGGGCAGGCGTTCACGCCAGCGCCGGGATCGGCCGGGGCGCGCGCGCCTCCTGGCCCGCTTCGTCGCGCCGGCCGGTATCCCCCTCGTCCGGCGTGCCCAGCTGGGACAGCAGCATCACCGTGAACAGCGACAACGGCTCCGCCCCGCTCACGGCCGAAGGGGCGCCGCCCGCGGCGGCAGTCATTGCCGCGCCCCTTCCATCCCCCTCCTGCGCGCCGACGAGGCGCGGCCCCTTCGCCACGTCGCCGGCCTCCCCGAAGCGCTGGGCGAAGCGTTCGTAGACCTCCGCGACGGAGCGCGGCCGCCCTTCGGGACCGTAGAACACCGCCCGGTTGGCCGCCGCCGCCTGCGGCAGCAGCGCCGACGCCGGCTTGCCGGGATCGGAGCGGTGGGCGTCCAGGAACTTGGCGGCTCCCCCGGCGCCGAGGAAATGGGCCATGTACAGCTCGGTCGCGCCGATGCGCCCCCCGACTTCGCGCGCGAGATGCTCCCGGTTCTCCCGGGTGAACTCGGCCGCCATCAGGGAGGCGATGCGGGGGTCCTCGCGCAGCTCCAGGATCGCCTTGCGTTCCTCGGGATCGGCGACGACGCGGCGGCCGTCGGCGCGCCGCTCGATCCGCGCGGCGACGTCGCCCAGGCCGTGCCGCGAGCCGTGCTCGTCGATCATGGTCAGCCAGGTGCTCTCGATGAACTGGTACAGGCCCGTGGCGCTGCTGGTGCGGGCCTTGGCCGCTGGGTCGAAGCCGCTTTCCTGGGCAGCTTTTTCCATCAGGTAGGAAAAATCGACCCCGGTCTTCCGGGCGGCATCGCGGATCGCCGTCGTGACCGAGGCCCGCCCCGACCCGGCGGGACCGCGGGCGGTCTGCGCCTCGATGCTGCTGTGTGCGCTGTTCGGTATCGACATGGACGGCGTCTCCGGACGGGTCTGCCTCTCCTGGTAAGCAACCGCCGTGCCAGAACATGCGTTGCCGTATGGCCGGACGGCGGATATGCTCCCACGGCCACGTTCTCGCCGCTCCAGCCAGACGAGAGGACCCGGGAGGAAAGATGATTCCCTACGCCGCACCCGTCAAAGACATGCGCTTCGTCCTCGCCAATGTGGTCGGCTTCGACCGCATCGCGGCGCTGCCGGGCTACGAGGCTGCAGCTCCCGACTTGGTCGACGCCGCCCTCGACGAGGCCGCGAAGCTCGCCGCCGAGGTGGTCGCGCCGCTGAACCGCATCGGCGACATCCAGGGTTCGGTGCTGGAGAACGGGGTCGTGCGCACGCCGGACGGGTTCCGCGACGCCTACCGGCGCTACGTCGACGGCGGCTGGAACAGCGTCCCGTTCGAACCGGACTACGGCGGCCAGGGGCTGCCCTGGGTACTGGCGACCGCATTCCACGAGATGTGGCAATCCGCCTGCATGAGCTTCTCGCTGTGCCCGCTGCTCAATCTCGGCGCGGTCGAGCTTCTGACCGCGCATGGGAGCGAGGAGCAGAAGCTCGCCTATCTGCCGAAGATGATCTCGGGCGAGTGGACCGGGACCATGAACCTGACCGAGCCGCAGGCCGGCTCGGACCTCGCCCAGATCCGCGCCCGCGCCGAGCGGGCCAGCGACGGCACCTACCGGATCTTCGGGCAGAAGATCTACATCAGCTTCGGCGAGCACGACCTGACGGACAACATCGTGCATCTCGTCCTGGCCCGCCTGCCCGACGCGCCCGCCGGGGTCAAGGGCATATCGCTGTTCGTGGTGCCCAAGCTCCTCCTGGACGGCGAGGGCCGCCCAGGTGCGCGCAACGACCTGCGCTGCGTCAGCCTGGAGCACAAGCTCGGCATCAACGCGAGCCCGACGGCGGTGATGGCCTACGGCGATTCCGGCGGCGCCGTCGGCTATCTGGTCGGCGAGGAGAACCGCGGCCTCGAATACATGTTCACGATGATGAACAACGCCCGCCTGAACGTCGGGCTGCAGGGCGTCTCCATCGCCGAGCGCGCGTACCAGCAGGCGCGCGACTACGCCCGCGGGCGCGTCCAGAGCAAGGACCTGGCGGAGCCGAAGGGCGGGCCCGTGCCGATCATCCGGCACCCCGACGTCCGGCGGATGTTGCTGTCGATGCGGTCGCGCGCGGAAGCCGGGCGCACCCTCTCCTACTACGCGCTGGCCTGTCTCGACGTCTCCAAGCGTGCCGTCGACGCCGAGTCGCGGCGTGCCGCCCAGTCGCGGGTCGACCTCCTGACGCCGGTGGTCAAGGCCTGGTGCACCGACATGGGGGTCGAGGTCGCCTCGACCGGCGTCCAGGTCCATGGCGGCATGGGCTTCATCGAGGAGACGGGAGCGGCGCAATATTACCGCGATGCCCGCATCTCGCCGATCTACGAGGGGACGAACGGCATCCAGTCCAACGACTTGGTGTTCCGCAAGGTCGCGCGCGACGAGGGGGCGGCCGCCCGCGCGCTGATGGCCGAGATGCGCGGGACGCTCGACGCCTTGCGGGCGCGGCCGGGCGACGATGCGGCCGCCATCGCGGATCGCCTGGAGGCGGCGCTGGCGACGCTCGACGCCGCGACCGGCTGGGTGGCGGCGACGGCCGGCCCCGACCCGAGAGCGGCGGCGGCCGGCGCCGTCCCCTATGCGCGCCTGTTCGGCACCGTCTCGGCCGCGTGGCTTATGGCGCGCTCCGCGCTCGCGGCTCAGGACGCGCTGCGCGTTCCGGCTGCCGACCACGCCTTCCTCGACGCCAAGATCGCCTCGGCCCGCTTCTTCTGCGAGCATCACCTGCCCGAGGTCGAGGGGCTGCTCGCCACGGTCCGCGACGGCTGGCGCACCGTCCTCGCCTTCCCGGAAGAGAGCTTCTGAGAGCCGCGACGAAAAACGCGCCGGCGGTCTCCCGCCGGCGCGCCTCGTCGAAGTCGAGAGATGTCAGCGGGCGGCGGTGCCCATCGCCGCCGTCGAAGCCTGGGCCGCCTTCTCGGTGATCGGGGTGCGCTTGCTGAGCACGACGATCGCCACGACCAGCACGGTGAAGCCGAGCGCGGTGAGGCTGAACGCCTCGCCGAGGAACAGGACCGAGAAGAAGAAGGTGAGGAAGGGCTGGATCAGCTGGGCCTGGCTGACGCGCGCGATGCCGCCGATCGCCAGCCCCCGATACCAGAAGAAGAACCCGATCAGCGAGTTGACCAGAGCCAGGAATAGGAACGCTCCCCAAGCCGTCGGCGAAAGGGCCTCCAGATGGCCCCAGTCGATCAGCGCCAGGGTCGGCAGGACGAGGATCGGCAGGCTGACGACCAGCGTCCAGCAGATCACCTGCCACCCGCCCATGGTCTTCGCGAGCTGGCCGCCCTGCGCGTAGCCCAGGCCCGCCATCACCACGGCCCCGAGCAGCGCCAAGTCGCCCATATAGAGGTCCATTCCCATGCCGCCATGGGTGATGAACGAGAAGGTGGCGACCGCGACGAAGCCTGCGACCGACACCATCCAGAACTGGAGCGACGGCCGCTCCCGCGACAGGAAGGTGCCGATCAGCGCCGTCGAGAGCGGCAGCGCTCCCAGCACGATGCCGCCGTGGCTCGCGGGGACGGTCTGCATGCCCACCGCCGTCAGCACCGGGAATCCGAAGGAGATCCCCGATGCCGTGACGAGAAGGCGCAGCGTCTGCGAGCGGTTCGGCAGCTTCTGGCGCGTGGCGACCAGGACGACCGCCGCCGCGACGGCGGCGATCATGGTGCGGCCGAGCCCGATCTCCCACACGGACAGGAACTCGGTCAGGTAGCGCGTGATCGGCAGCGTCAGGGAAAACGCCGAGACTGCAAACAGCCCGAGCAGCATGCCCAGGTTCTCCTGACGCCCTCCGCCTTGTGTCACTGCGCTCTCCGGTTCTCGAACTCATGGTTGCTGTAGAAATACACGAGGGATACCCGCTCGCCCGAGTTCACCCGCTTGACCTCGTGGGGGTATATGCACTTGCTGACGATAGCGGTGCCGTACTGGGGGGTAAAGCTGTTGACGATGCCATCCCTCGGGTAGACGACGAACTCGCCGCCGGTGAACGCCTGTCCAAGCTGCAGGACGACGGAGACCTCGTAATCCGGATTGCTGTCGATGTCGAGGTGGTAGCCGATATAGGAGGTCGTGACCATGCGGTTGACCTGGCACCGGCGGATGTGACGGTCGCCGCCGAGGATCTCACGGAAGAAGTCCGCGCGCTTGGGCGCCTTCAGCAGGGCGATCAGGCGGTCGGAATGGGGCCGGTTCACCATGGTCGGCAGGTCGCCGGGCTTATCGACCATGAAACGGCCGACATAGAGGTCGTTCGGCTCGCCGGCGTCGCCGATCTTGACGACCTCCTCCGGCAGGGCCCGGTACAGCCGCTCCATCTCCTGGAACTCCTCCTTCGAGAAGAGGACGAAGGGCGGGATCATCACTGTCCCGGTCCGTTCCAGCTCCAGACGGTACGCGGCGGTGTCGATACGCTCTTCGAGCAGGGTGTCACTCATAATTGCGCCTCAGATAAAGGACGGGAATGTCGGCGGCGAGCCGGTAGAAGGGCGCCATCTTGTGGTCGTCGGCACCCAGGACGAGAGGATTCGGGCAACGCTCGCTTCGGGACACGAGCACGCCCATGGCGGCATATTCGGCACCCTGGCGGATGACGATCGACTCGTAGAACTCGACGGGCCGGTCGACGACGTTGTACCAGCGGTCGTAGAGGCCGCGGCGCCCCAGGGCGACCTCCCGGACCTGGGGGGTCCCGGCGATCGGACCGAACGCGCCGGCATTCATGCGCTCCACCAAGTCGGCGTGCACGCGCAGCCAGTGCTCCTTGCCGCCGCCGAGCTCGGTGAAGAAGCATGACCGGACCGGCGCGGGGGCCTGCTCCAGGATCGCCCGCCGCGAGCCTTCGAGACGTTCGAGGAACGTCGCCTCGTCGATGCCGAGGCGACGGTTCGTCTCCTCGGAGAAGCCCTCGAAGTCGCCCGGGCAGACATAGTGGGTCACGTCCAGGCCGAGGCGGTCGCGCAGCAGGCCGCTTACGGCCGGCAGCGCCTCGAACAGCCGGGACGCCGTGACGCCGACGCCGGAGTTGACGCCCCGGAAGGTGAAGCGGTGCTTCGCGTCGCTGCCGTCTTCGACGGCGTAGTCCGGGCACACCGGTGAGACGATCGTCGACGGCTCTCCGGCGAGCGCGCGCTCGAGCCAGTCGACGACCCGGCTCATTTCGGCCTCCGACGGGTCGACGAAGCCCGCCTCCCGCAGGGTGTCGAGCAGGGCGGCCGCGACCGGCGGATCCAGGCGCTCGAGGCTGCGATGGAACCGGTGGTTCAACGTGCCCGCCGCCGGCGGGATGATCCCGGTCAGAAGCGACAGCAGGCTGGGCTTGATGCCCTTGAAGTGGAAGTCGATGACGGTGCCCTTCTCCGTCGCCTGCCAGTCGAAATTCCGGTAACGGTCCTTGATCAGCAGGTAGAAGGGCAGATTGCGCGGGCTGGTCCGCGGCAGGTCCCTGCGCAGCCGCCAGTATTCGTTGCGCAAGGTCGTGATGCGATTCTTGAGCTCGGGCTCGTTGAACCGCGAAAGGTCGAGTTCGCGGCCAAGGACGATCGCATTGAGGACGCGCTTGCTGGTCCGGCGATCGATGAGCCCATGGCTGCGCAGGATCGCCTGTGCTTCTTCGGCTCTCATGCTTCGGTTCCGAATGGACGGGGCGTTGAACGATTAGGAGGTCGGACGGCGCGAACGCGTCACTCGGCGGCGACGGCCGTGGCCTCGGCCGACTGGCGTCGTTGCGCGCGCTCCCATTCGTAGACGCCGAAGGGATCGTTGACGCCGCGGCACAGATGGTCGCGGAGGATGCGGAAGGACTCCCACAATCCCCAGCTGTCCGTCATCGGGCCGTATTTCGACGGCAGGCCCTCGTTGGCGGCGCGCTCCCGGGCGATCGACCAGAAGTTCACCTTGGGCGAACGGTGGTGGAAATCGTGGCTCGGCAGGTCCTGCATGAAGCTGAAGAGCCGGATCGGCAGGTCGACGACGACGGCCAGGGTCCACCACTTCGCGAGCTTCAGCGCATGCCCCACGCCCCGGCCCTTCCCGGGATGCGGGCGACCGAGGAAACGCCCCCAGGTCAGCGATGCGTAGTAGACGAACGTCGAAACGTCCTCCGGCTTTTTCGCGAACCAGAGGTGCTCGGTCGTGTGCTGGATCCAGGACGAGAACTGCGTGAGGATGAGCAGCGGGAACAGGTAGAAAATTGCGACCTCTTCCCAGATGTTGAAGTAGGCGGTTGCCGCAAAGAACAGGCACCAGAACCCGATCCTCGGGAGCCGCTCGCTCCAGGCCGTCTTGATGAAATTCTGCTCGAGCCGGAACTTGATATGGTTCCAGATGTTGCGCGGAAAGAAAGGCGCCACGACCAGGCGGACCCAGAACTCTCTTTCGCTCATTCCCATGCGGAACCCGTGCTCGGTCATGAAGACCTCGTCGGGATCCTTGTTGGTGCACAGGTAAACCGTCGAATGATGGTCCTTCGCATGGATCGAGTGATAATTGTCCCATGGCGTGTGCAGGATGGGAATCGACATGAAGTACTTACCCATCCAGCGGGCGCGATCCATGCTCGCTATGCCGGCGCCGTGGTTGGTGTAATGGAAGCTGTGCAGCAAGCCGCGGGTCCGGTTGACCACCAGCACCCATGAAACGATGACCACGGGGACCTTGACCCACAATGCGATGTCGGGGTCGTTGTAGACGAGCGCGCCCCCGACGGCGGCGATCAGGGTGATCGACCAGGACCAGGCGAGTTGGCACCACATCTGCCATTCCGAGAGCAGGGTCTCCTTCGGTTTGCGCGGCGGTCCCCTCCGCAGGTCCTTGCCGGTCAACCAGGTCCAGAACGACTGACACGGCAGATGCGCATACGTGCCACGGACGTCGCAGTCGTAGCCGTATCTCGACCGAAGTGTCGAGTAATCCATGACAAGCCATCTCCCAACAAGCACGAACGAAACCACGCCGGGAACCGGCTTCATCCGGCTCGTCGGCAACTCCAGATCAGGCGCGGCAGCATTACGCCCAAGAACGTTTTCTTGCAAATGTTATTATGAAGACACTGATTTAACAAGAGGCTCTAAATAATACTATCGTAGTCTTGCGAGAACACGATAGTGTTTCATAACTGTTACATTTAAGGGGTTGATGACGACTATAGCAACCTTTCCGCATGCATATGTCGGCAGGCGACCGACCATCGGGTTTCAGGTAAGACAAGATTCGGGAGAGATGTTTACGACGATGCCCAAAATAGAATTCAGGGCACGCGAATGACGGTCCGACATCCGGCCGCTTCGGGGTAAATGGACCTGCAGGACGGCCCTACAGAAATCCGGGCTATGTTTCAAGCCGGACACTTGGATACGTCGGGTCGGGGTTTTCAGTGATCCCGGGAATCTTTTTTCGATGCGTCCGAACGAGCACTGAACAAGTGCGTGCCGCAGGCGCCGAAGCGTCCGCGCCGCTCAGGATCGAGGAGGAAGACCTGGATTTGACGCCGACGGAACGTCGGGAATTCAGGCCGACGGAACGTCGGGAATTCAGGCCGGCGGAACGTCGGAAATTTTAGGCCGGCGGAACGTCGGTCGATGTGCGGGTCCGGGCTACCAGCTCCGGATCGGCCCGACATCGATGTGGACGAAGCCGCTGTCGGGGTAGTAGCCGACCCCGCCCCCTCTCAGGCGGAGTGCGGTGCGGTACAGGTCCCGGGTGCCGACGCCGGGCATGCGCAGATCGATCGCCATGCCGCGCATGTGATAGCTGTTCCGCGCGACACCGTTGCTCCTGCCGGCGAGCATCGCGTTGGTGGCCGGTGACCGGTAGCCGGAAATGATGTGGAACGGCTCCCTCCGGCTCACCCGCGCATGCAGCAGATGCACGAGGTCGAGGAGGTCGCGGTCGATGGGATGGCGCTCGTCGGTCCGGTGGTCGCGCAGGATCTCGTTGATCTCCGCCAGGGCGTCCTTGACGTAACGCCCCTTCACCCAGTACTCGGCCTTCAGCCGCTCCCCGGTATGGGTGTTGAGGAGCGACAGCTCTCGTGCCGGCGCGCGGATTGCGGCCAGGGCGTCGGCCGGTCCCAGAAGCGCCGCCGCGGCCAGGGCACCGCCCCCCAGCCCCAGAAAGCATCTCCGGCCGAGCACGGCCCTTTCCCCATCCGCCACCCGCTCGTCCCGTGCCGCCATGCCCCTGCCCCCGCTGCCCGCCATGTGCCTCCCCCGCCGCGGCGCGGGAGTGCCACTCGTGATATTCGGGGGACAAGGTTAAGCAAAAGTTTGCGGTGAGACCAGGACGCGGTCGCGGCCGGGATCAGCTCTGTCCGGCGGCGACCCGCAAGGGGGCGTTCCGCCGGCCGAGGGCCTCGATCAGCCGGGGATCGCGGTCGTAGATGTCGGGCCGGAACACCATCCGGCCGTCGTCGTCGCGCCAGGCGGTCCGGTACAGCAGATAGACCGGGACGGGCCGACGCAGCCACACCGTCGTCGTGGCGCCGCCGTCGAGGACTTGGCTGCGCCGCTCCTGCGGCCAGTCGTTCATCCCCTCCACGAGGAACGCGGTCAGCGCCTCGGGGTCTCCCACCCGCACGCAGCCGGAACTGAGCGTCCGGACGGCGCGGCTGAACTTCCCGCGCTGCGGGGTGTCGTGCAGGTACACGTCGAACTCGTTCGGGAACATGAACTTCACCCGCCCGAGCGCGTTCAGCGGCCCGGGCTCCTGGCGCAGGCGGTAGCGCGTGATCCGCGTGCCGACCGCCTTCCAGTCAACGGCGTAGGGATCGAGCATGGGGGCATCCGCCGACCAGCCGTCGAACACCCGGATTCCCTGCGCGATCAGGTATCCCGGGTCCTCGATCACCTTGGGCAGCACGTCCTTGCGCGCGATCGTCTCGGGAATGGTCCAGGTGGGGTTCAGGACGAGGTGACTGATCTTGCCGCCGAGGACCGGCGTCTCGCGGCTCTTGGAGCCCACGATCACGGGCATTGCGAGCCGCACCTCGCCTCCCTCGATGGCTTCCAGCGAGTAGCCCGGGACGTTCACGGCCACGTACCGGTCGCCGAGCTGGTCGGGCAGCCAGCGCCAACGCTCCAGGTTGGCGATCACCTGGTCGATCCGTTCCTCGATGGAGATGTTGAGGGCGGAACGGGTCCGCGGCCCGACCACCCCGTCGACGCCGAGCCCCATGCGCTCCTGGAACCCGCGCACCGCCTGCTCGAGTTCGACATCATAGAACTCCGAAGCGAGATCCGCGCCGGCGAAGTCGCCGGTTGCCGCAAGCCTCCGGCGCAACGGCGGCACCGAAGGATCGATCATTCCCGGCTTGAGCACGGGCCCCGGCCCTGCCAACGACCATCCGCCACGGGCTGCGAAGGCCCGCAGTTCCGCCAAGCCCTGCCGCAGCGCGGCGTATCCGGTGTGCGGCGGGGCGAAACCGGCGAGAGCGGCCGCGGGATCGGGCGCGGACAGCACGTGCCTCGCCGCGGCCACGACGTCCACCGGGGGCGGAACCAGCGCCAGGTCCGCGTCGATCGAGCGTGGCTGGATGCGCCCCGCCCTCAGATGCCCGGCATACTGCATCACCGCGTCCGTGAGCAGCAGATCCAGTTCGGCCAACTCGTGGGGACCCGTCTGCGCACGCGCCAGCCGCGCGGCGATCGCCGCCGCATGATAATCCCGGGGATCGAGCCCCTCCCGATCCGCCGCCACGAACAGGTCCAGCAGGCTGCCGGCCCGCGGGTCCATCTCGCCCTCCGCCGACCAGGCGGGAAGGTCGCCTCGCTCGGCGTAGAACCGCAGCAGCTCCGTCGGCCGCTTCAGCATCTCGCCATCGACGGACGGCGCCGGTGCGGACAGCAGCATCCGCAGCGGCTGCACGGCCTGCGCGTGCGGAACGGGACCTGCATCCGTGGTGCGGGCGGCGGACTGCAGCGGGATCGCCAGCAGAATGGCGATGAACCCTGCTCTGGTCAGCCTGACCGCAACCTTCATGGAACTGTTCCTTCGACCTTTTGCGACTTATACACCCAAACCGAAGGGTCGGATGGCCGGTTCCAAATTTGTCGCACCCGTGTGGCCACCCCGTGGCCGAACTGTCACGTCCCCATCGGTCGGACGGATTTGGGCCGACCTCGCGGGATCCCGCCGAAGATTTCGAAACGAGAACGCCGGAACCGCTTGCGGTTGAGTTCGATAGCGTGCATCAACTCCGCCCTGGGACATACGGGTCCGGATCGCGCGCATGTCGGGTCTCCCTCGCACAATCGCCTCGACGGCGCTGCTGCTGGCTCTCCTCCTTCCCGCGACGGTCCCCGCCGCGGAACGCGACGGAGTGTCCGGCGAACTGATCCGTACCCCGACCGCGCGACAACTCGAACCGGGGCTGGCCGCCGCGGGAGCCGTGATCGCCGGAGACATGCGTGCCGGATATCTGACGGTCGTGCCGTTCCAGGGCGTCGCCGCGACGCTACGGCGCCTCGAGCTCTCCGACCGGTCGGTGGCCGCGACCGCCGACCTCGAGCTGATCGTGGCCCGGGAGGGCCGGTCCGGGCCGCAGGTCGCCATCGGCATGCGGGGTTTGCTCGGCGCCTCGGACGCAGCTCCCTATGTCGTGCTCGGCCGTCGATGGTGGGACCTCGATTTCTCGCTCGGCGTGGGTGGCGGCCGCTTCGCCGACCTCGACGGCATCCTGCTCCCGTGGAGCGGCCAGGTCGTAGCGCCCTTCGGCGGGGTCGCGTGGCAGCCCTTCGGGCCGGCACTCTCGTTCGAGGCGGAATACGATCCGAGGGGGATCGCCCCGGCGGCGTCGGGCGGCCGCGGTGGTCGCGGCCGCCTTCCCCTGAACCTCGGCCTGTCCTGGCGACCGCTGCGCTGGCTCGATCTCTCGGCGGCCCTGGTCCGGGGCGAACGTGCCGAGATGCGGGTCGCCCTCCTGCTGCAGCCACCCCCCGAGCGCCGAGCCGGCCCCTTGCGGCCCCAGGCGCCGGTGCGGCCCGGAGGATCCGCACCGGCGAGCGCCGAACGCCGGATCGCGCGGGCGCTCACCGAGTACGGCATGCCCGCGACAGCGGTGCGCGTGGAGGCCCGGGGAGCGGCGCCCCGGACGATGGTCTGGCTCGACCGCCTGCCCGACGGGCCGCCGGCGCGCACGGTCGGGCGCGTCGCGCGCGTGCTGGCCCGCGAAGCTCCGCCCGCCGTCGAGTGGCTCACCATCGTGCTGCAGCCCGAGGGTCTGGACGGGACGAGCGTATCGCTGATGCGGCGGGACGTCGAACGGGCGGCGGCGGCTCGCGGCAGCCCGGCCGAGATCTGGCGCAACGCCGAGATCGGCCCCGTCACGGAGGATGCGCCGGCACCTGCGTCCCGATGGGCCTTCGCCTTGACCCAGCGCACCCGGGTCGACCCGGCATCCACGGGCTCCCGGGTACCGGACCTCCTGGCAGCCGACCTGTCGGGCCGCTGGCGCTCCGGTCCCTGGCTGATGGCGGGCGAGGTGCGCTTCGACATGCGCTCGCGCGAGCCCGGCCTGAACGCGCTGTATGGCGGCTGGACCGGCAGCCCCGGCGGGGGATGGCACCTGCGCTACTCCTCCGGCATTCTCGAAGAGACCTTCGCCGGTCACTCGGCCGAGGCGTTGTACCGCCCCGCCGGGGCCCGGTGGGCTGCCGGCCTGCAGGCGGACCTCGTCTTCGAACGGCTCCCGGGCTCGGTCGCCGTGACCGACCGGCCCTTCCTGTCCACGATCGCCAGCGCGTATCTGGAGACGCCGGATGCCCAGGGCTACGTGGCCGTCCATGCCGGCCGGTATCTGGCCGGGGACCCGGGCTTCACGGTCGAGCTGTCGCGCATACTGCCCCGCGGGCTGCGCCTGGATGCGCACGCGACCCTCACGCAAGCGACGCAGGGCCGGCGCGGCGCGGTCTTCGGCTTGAACCTGACTGTGCCCTTCGGCCGGGCCGATCCGCTGCCGCTGGACGTTTCGGCGGAACTCACGCTGGGACCGGCGACGGTCGGCGCCGGCAGGAGGCTCGACCAGCCGCTGCCGCTATACCGGATGACGGGCGAGGGTTCCTATGGCCGTATCGTCGCGAGCTGGCCGCGGATCCTCGACTGACGGCCGGCAGCTTGGTCAGGGAGGGGTCAGCACTTCCCCCGTACGGGGATCGATCAGGATCTCGATCCAGCGCCGGTCACGCGTCATCACCTCCGCCACGTAGAGCTCGCCCTCCCGGGTAAGGCGACCCAGCGCCGAAAAGCCGAGCCCGCCGAACCGGTTCAGCAGCGAGGTCCTGACCAACTCGTCTTCGGTCTGGGTCGGCCCCTGGCGATCGCCGACGTCCGGAATGCCGCCTTGCACCGGCGCCCGGAGGCTGCCGGCCGCAGGGTCGTCCCGCATGGCCGGCTCCTGGCGGGCGGGCGTGGAAGGCGCGATTTCGTCGATCCCGATCGGTGCCGGCAGGCTGGACCGGGGCGGTTGGTCGACCGCGGCAGCGGGCAGGCCGGGAATCTGGGCCTGCGAGGTGGCGGGAACCAGGACCGCGGCCGCGAGGAGGGCGAGAACCGCATGCGGGAAATGGGTCGTCACGATCTGCTTCCTCGTTCGGATGCGCCCGGGGACATCGTGCGGAAATATCGGGGACGGGGCAAGGAATGCCGTGCCGGCTCCCTCACTTCGCCCCGAGCGAGCGGAGATAATCGGCCACGGCCGCCTCGTCGGGTTCCAGCAAAGGCGGACAGCCGGCAGCCGTGCGAGCGCGGCACTCGGTCATGCCGTCGAGAAGCCGCCCATCCAGATAGGTCGCCGGAACCGCCGGATGCACGTAGCATTTGCGGCAGAGGACCGGCGTATTCCCGAGCCGCTGCGCGACGTCCTTGATGACGGCGTTGACGTTGCGCTTGGCCTCCGTCGCTTTCTCGAAGCGCGGCAACGCGCACAGGCCGGTCGCCGCGGCGACGGTCGCTCCCCAGGTCCGGAAATCCTTCGCCGAGAACGTTTCGCCGGTGAGCCGCTGGAGGTAGGCGTTGACGTCGGCGGACTCGAGTTCGTGGCGGCGCCCCTCCTCGTCGATCCACTGGAAGAGGTGGAAGCCGGGCACCTCCTGGGTCTTCTTCACCAGCCGGGCCAGTCGCCGGTCGGTGACCGAGATGCGGTGCGGCTTACCCGACTTGCCGCGGAAATTGAACACGATGCGTCCGCCGCTCACGTCGACGTGGCGGTCGCGCAAGGTCGTGAGCCCGTAGGAGCCGTTGGCTTCGGCATATTGGCGGTTGCCGATGCGGATCAGCGTGCGCTCCATCAGCTCGATCACCAGCGCCACGAGCTTCTCGCGCGGCAGGCCGGGACGGTTCAGGTCCGCCTCGACCTGGGACCGGAGTGCCGGCAGCGCCTCGACGAAGCCGACCACGCGCTCGAACTTGGCGGCGTCGCGCACCTCGCGCCATCGCTCGTGATAGAGATACTGCTTGCGCCCGCGCGCATCGCGTCCGGTCGCCTGGATGTGCCCATTGGCCTTCGGACAGATCCAGACGTCCTCCCAGGCCGGCGGGATGGCCAGCTTCGCGATCCGTTCCAGGGTCGCGGGGTCGTCGACGCGGCGCCCCCGCGGATCCTGGTAGGCGAACCCCTGGCCGTGCCGACGGCGGGCGATGCCGGGGGCATGGTCGTCCACGTACCGCAATCGGGCCGCCTCTACGGCCTGGATCGCGTCCTCTTTGGGCATGGTCCCGCTCATCCCTTCTAAGTTGGCGACCGGATGCTGCCCGCAAAGAGCCGAGTTGGCGGCGCATCCGCTTGGGTGAGGTCGCATGCCGGACTAGCCGAACTTTCGGGTGGGCGGCAGGAACAAACCTCCCGTTCGCCCGTTTGGGCGCCAAGCCACGAGCCACGAACCTCGGGAGGAGAGATGCGTGCGAACCAGCCGGCCGTCCCGGTCCCCCCGCCCCCTGCCGAGAGCATCGGAGTCCGATGCATGGCGATACGGATCGCCCTTGCCTGCGCCCGTGGTCATGACGGCGCACTCCAGGTCTTCCCGGACACCTTCCGTACCGCCCATCGCGGCCTGGTTTCCTGCATCGAGGCTGCGGGGGTGACGAAACCGGCGGAAAAGGGTACGAAACAGCGCTGATGCTCCGCATTTTTCGTTTGACCCGGGCCGCCATTCGCCAAACTTCCGGGATGTGAGGCATGGACCGGTGAAGGCTGAGGCGTGAACGGTGAACGCAGGCAGGCGGAAATCCTCGAACTGGCCGCACGGCAAGGCTACGTCTCGATAGACGGGCTCGCGCGCCACTTCGAGGTCACGCCGCAGACGATCCGGCGCGACATCAACCGTCTATGCCGGGACGGGACGCTCGAGCGTCATCACGGCGGCGCGCTGCTGCGCTCGACCACCCACAACGTCGACTACGGCGCGCGCAAGACGCTGGAGCCGGCAGCCAAGGAAGCGATCGGCCGGTCGGTCGCACGCCATGTTCCCGACGGGTCGTCCCTGTTCATCAACATCGGCACGACGACGGAGGCGGTGGCCCGCTCGCTGGTCGGGCACGCCCAGCTCTCCGTCATCACCAACAACCTGAACGTCGCCGCCCTGCTGGCCGGCACCACCGAGTTCGACGTCATCGTGGCCGGCGGGCTGGTGCGCAACCGAGACGGCGGCATCGTCGGCGAGGCGACCATCGACTTCATCAACCAGTTCAAGGTCGATTTCGGGATCATCGGGATCAGCGGCATCGACCTCGACGGTACCCTGCTCGACTTCGACTACCGCGAGGTTCGCGTCGCCCAGGCCATCATCCGCAATGCGCGGACCGTCTTCCTGGTGGCCGACCACAGCAAGTTCGGACGGGGCGCCATGGTCCGGCTGGGGCATGTCGGCGACGTCCGCGCCCTCTTCACGGACCAGGCGCCGCCTTCGCCGCTCGCCGAAGTGCTGGACGCGCACGGCGTTGACGTGCACGTTGCGCGCTGAGGCAGCCTTGATGCGAAAAGGGATAATGATGGCGGGACTGCGATGCCGGATCGTGCATCCGCGACCCGACCCTTTCCGGTCAGGCGGCGACCGCGCGGCCGTCGGAGCCGCGCCGTGATCCTGAACCTGTTCCGTCGTCGTCCCGCATCGTCACCGCCCGTGGGCGCACGCCTGCCCGAACGCGTGCGCGTCTATGCGGTCGGCGACATACACGGCCGCCTCGACCTCCTCGACGCGCTGACCGCCCGGATCGCCGCCGACGCCCGCGAGCGGCCCGGTCCTGCCGATTACATCGTCTATCTCGGAGACTACGTCGATCGCGGGCTGCAGTCGCGCCAGGTGCTCGACCGGATGTGCGCGCCGCCCCCGCCCGGCTTCGGGACGGTGCATCTGCGCGGCAACCACGAGCAGGCCATGCTCGACTTCCTGGACGACGAGAGCACGGGGGAGGCCTGGCTGCAGTACGGCGGCGTCCAGACCCTGTTCAGCTACGGCGTCCATCTTCGTTCCGAGACGCCGGAGCCGGACGAACTGGCCGAAGCGCGCGACCACCTGGCTGCGGCGCTGCCGCGTGCGCATCTGAGCTTCCTGACGCATCTGCGCGCCAGCATCACGATCGGCGACTATTTCTTCGCCCACGCCGGTGTCCGGCCCGGAGTGCCCCTGGACGCTCAGGAGTTGCGGGATCTGCTGTGGATCCGGGACAGCTTTCTTACCTCGACCGCGGATTTCGGCAAGGTGGTCGTCCACGGCCACTCCATCAGCACCGAGCCGGAACTGCGGCCGAACCGCATAGGCATCGATACCGGCGCCTTCGCGACCGGAAAACTGACATGCCTCGTCCTGGAAGAGGACCGGCACCGCTTTCTGTCGACCTGACCACCACTGGAGACCCCATGCCCGCACTGGACCGCGACGAACTGATCGACCTTCTGGAACGGCTGGGCAGTCCCGACGACGCATCGGCGCTGGATGCGGCACGGCTGCTGGACCGTACGGTCCGGGAGGCGGGCACGACCTGGGCCGAACTGCTCGTTTCGGTGGACGACGAGACGGCCGTGCCGGTGCCGTCGGGTCGGGAGGCACCGCCCCGCTCCACCCCGGAACCCGGGTCCGATCTCGGACTGATCGATCACATGCTGTCGACCTACGACCTGACGCCCCAGACCCGTCAGGACCTGGAGGACATGAAGGCCGACATCGCCGAAGGCGAGTTCACGGACCGCGACGCACGATACCTGCGCGACCTGCACGCGCGCCTGGACAGGGGTCGCCGCGGCTGACCCCGGCCCGGGCGCGCCGCGCCTACTCGATCGTCTCGGCGTAGTGGCAGGCTACCGCCCGGCCCTCCACCTGGCGCAACTCCGGCACCTCGGCCGAGCAGCGCCCGGTCGCGAACGGGCAGCGCTTGTGGTAGTGGCAGCCGGACGGCGGGTTCAGCGGCGACGGCAGCTCGCCTTTCAGCAGCGGCACGTCGCGCCGGTTTCCCGGCTCGACCTGAGGTGTCGCCGCCAGCAGCGCCCGGGTGTAGGGATGGCGCGGGTTGGCGAAGATCGTCTGCTTGTCGCCATGCTCCACCGGCCGGCCCAGATACATCACCATCACCGAATCGGCGATGTGGCGCACGACCGACAGGTCGTGGCTGATGAACAGGTAGGCGAGCCGGAATTCCTCCTGGAGGTCCATCATCAAGTTGAGGACCTGGGCCCGGATCGACACGTCGAGCGCGGAGACCGGTTCGTCGGCGACGACGACCTCCGGGTTCAGCATCAGCGCGCGGGCGATCGCGATGCGCTGGCGCTGGCCACCCGAGAACATGTGCGGATAGCGATCATACTGATCCTGACGCAGCCCGACCTTGACCATCATCGCGAGCGCAAGCTCGCGCCGCTCGGCCCTGGACATCGCCGTGTTGATGACGAGCGGCTCCTCGAGGATGGTGCCGATGCGTTTGCGCGGGTTGAGCGATCCATAAGGGTTCTGGAACACCATCTGCACCTTGCGGCGCAGGGCCTTGCGGTCCGCCGTCCCGCGCGCCTCGGTCACGTCGACGCCGTCGAAGCGCAGGACGCCCGAACTTGGCGGGTCGATCAGCGCGACCATCCTGGCCAGCGTGGACTTGCCGCAGCCGGACTCGCCGACCACCGCCAGCGTCGTTCCCGCCGCCAGCGAGAAGGATACGCCGTCCACCGCCCGCACGGTGGCGGCGGGGCGGAACATTCCGCGCCTGATTTCATAGTACCTGCGCAGGTCGGCGGCTTCCAGCACGACCGGCCCGGCCTCGGCTCGGATCGAGGGATCCGCGGTCACGGCGGCGGTCATGCGGCGGCACCTCCGGGTTCCGACAGGGGATAGAGACAGCGGGCGGCGCCGTCGCCGCCGTCGGGCGCCAGCGGTACCGGCCGGGCACGGCACAGGTCGGTGGCGAACCCGCAGCGCGGGTTGAACAGGCAGCCCCGGGGCCGGTCCGCAATGCCCGGCACGACGCCCGGAATGGTCGGCAGGCGTTCGCGGCCGGCCGCACGCTCGGGCAGCGCGTCCAGCAGCGCCGCCGTGTAGGGATGCCGGGGCCGGGCGAACAGCTCGGCGACCGGACGCGTCTCCACGATCTGGCCGGCATACATCACCGCGACCCGGTGCGCCGTCTCGGCGACGACGCCCATGTCGTGCGTGATCAGGATCAGCGCCATGCCGCGCTCGCGCTGGAGGGAGAGCAGCAGGTCGAGGATCTGCTTCTGGATCGTGACGTCGAGGGCGGTGGTCGGCTCGTCCGCGATCAGCAGGCGCGGGTTGCAGGCGATCGCCATCGCGATCATCACGCGCTGGTTCATGCCGCCCGAGAGCTGGTGGGGAAACGACGACAGCCGCGTCTCGGGCGCGGGGATGCCGACCTGGTCCAGCAGCTCGATGGTGCGCCGCCGCAACTCGGCGCGCGAGCCTCCCTCGTGGACCTTGAGCGCCTCGACGATCTGGAAGCCTACGGTAAAGCAGGGATTGAGGCTGGTCATGGGTTCCTGGAACACCATGGCCACCTCCTTGCCCGTGAGCCGGCGGCGCTCGCGTGCAGACAGCGTCCTGAGGTCCCGGCCGGCGAACTCCATGCGGTCGGCATGGATCACGCCGTTGTGGCCGATCAGGCCCATCATCGCGAGCGAGGTGACGGACTTGCCCGACCCTGACTCGCCGACGATCCCGAGCACCTCGCCCTGCTCGACGTGGAGGTCGATGCCGTCGACGGCGCGGAAGCTGCCGCCGCGGGTGGCGAACTCGACCGAGAGATTGCGTATGTCCAACAAAGGCATGGGTCAGCGCTTCAGCTTGGGATCGAGGGCGTCGCGAAGGCCGTCCCCCATCAGGTTGAACGCGAGCACCGTGATCAGGATCGCAAGGCCGGGGAAGGTGACCACCCACCAGGCCCGCTGCACGAACTCGCGCGCCGACGCCAGCATCGTACCCCATTCCGGCGTCGGCGGCTGGGCGCCGAGGCCGAGGAAGCCGAGGGCGGCCGCGTCCAGGATCGCGGTCGAGAAGCCGAGCGTCGCCTGGACGATCAGCGGCGCCATGCAATTGGGCAGCACGGTCACGAACATCAAGCGCAGAACGCCGGCGCCGCTGACGCGCGAAGCGACGACGTAGTCCTTGGTGAGCTCGCTGATCACCGCGGCGCGCGTCAGCCGCGCGTAGTGGGGGAGCACGACGATCGCGACCGCGGCCATCGCGTTGGCGAGGCCGGGGCCGAGGATCGCGACGATCACCACGGCCAGCAGCAGCGACGGCAGCGCCAGCATGATGTCCATCAGTCGCATCACCGCGATGTCGACCCAGCCCCGGAAGAACCCGGCGAGCAGGCCGAGCAGGATGCCCGCGGCGAGCGACAGGGTCACGACGAAGGTGCCGATCGCAAGCGACAGGCGCGCGCCGTGGATCAGGCGGGACAGGATGTCCCGGCCGATGTCGTCGGTCCCGAGCGGGAAACGCATGCTGCCGCCCTCGGCCCAGAAAGGCGGCTGGAGGACGTTGTCGCGGAACTGCACGATCGGGGAATGGGGCGCGATCCAGTCCGCGAAAATCGCGATCAGGACCAGCGCGACGATGACGAAGAACCCGGCGAGGGCGCCCCTGTTCTGCGCAAAATGATGAACGAAGACGCGGAACGGGCTTTCCGGCGCGGACGCGTCGGCGGATTGGGTGGTGTCGATCGCTGCCATTGTTCTCAGCGTCCGTGGCGTATGCGCGGGTTGAGGGCGCCGTAAAGCAGGTCCACGATCAGGTTGACCGCCATCACCAGCGTGGCGATCAGCAGGATCCCGCCTTGCAGCACCGGATAGTCGCGGCGGTTGATCGATTCGATCAGCCACTTGCCGACGCCCGGCCAGGAGAAGATCGTCTCGGTGAGGATCGCACCGGCAAGCAGCACGCCGACTTGCAGGCCGATCACGGTCACGACCGGGATCAGGGCGTTCCTGAGCGCATGCAGGCCGACGACCCTGATTCCCGACAGCCCCTTGGCGCGGGCAGTACGGATATAGTCCTCTCCAAGAACCTCGAGCATCGACGAGCGCGTCATCCGCGCGACGACCGCGAGCGGGATCGTGCCCAGCACGACGGTCGGCAGGACCAGATGCCTCACCGCGGATGCGAACGCGCCCGGCTCGTCGGAGAGCAGCGTGTCGATCAGCATGAAGCCGGTCACCGGCTCGACCCAGTACATCACGGAGAGGCGGCCCGACACCGGTGTCCAGCCGAGATTGACCGAGAAAAGAAGGATCAGCAGCAGCGCCCACCAGAAGATCGGCATCGAGTAGCCGGTCAGGCTGACGCCCATCACCGTGTGGTCGACCGTCGTGCCCCGGCGCACCGCCGCGATGACGCCGGCCGGCAACCCGAGTACGACCGCGAACAGCATCGCGCAGACCGACAGCTCGATCGTGGCCGGGAACAGGGCCAGGAACTCCTGGAGCACCGGCGTCTTGGTGACGACGGAGACGCCGAGATTGCCGCTCAGCACGTCGCCGATATAGTCGAAGAACTGGACCCAGAGCGGCCTGTCGAGCCCGAGCTCGTGGCGGAGCTGGGCGAGACGCTCGGGGGAAATGCCGCGCTCGCCGACGCGGACCTCGATCGGATCCCCCGGAACGAGGCGGATCAGAAAGAAGCTGAGGAAGGTCACGCCCAGGAAAGTCGGGATGACCAGGGCCGACCGGGACAATATGAAACGCAGCATGCTCGTCCTGCACCAACGGCGACCGTCCGGCCGGCGATCCCTGGGGATCGCCGGCCGGAAAGCCGACATCGAGATCCGTGTCGAGACCGAGGATTACTCCTGGATGTCGACACCCTCGAAGACGTGGCGGCCGAACGGGCTGATCCGGAAGTCGACGACTTCCTTGCGCACCGGCTGGAACCACACGGAATGGGCGATCGGGAACCAGGGCGCCTCCTCGTGGAAGATCTCCTGCGCCTCGCGGTAGAGCTCGGCCCGCTTCTCCCGGTCGGTGATCTGCCGCGCCTGCTGGATCAGGCTGTCGAACGGTTCGTAGCACCACTTCGCGATGTTGGACCCGCCTTCGCGCGATGCGTCGCAGCCAAGCAGCACGTTCAGGAAGTTGTCCGGGTCACCGTTGTCACCGGTCCAGCCGAGCTGTGCCATCAGGTGCTCGCCCGCCTGGGCCCGCTTGCGGTACTCGCCCCACTCGTACGAGACGACGTTGGCCTTGATCCCGAGCTTGGCCAGGTCCGCCTGGACCATCTCGGCGATGCGCTGCGCGTTCGGGTTGTAGGGCCGCTGCACCGGCATCGCCCAGATATCGGCCTCGAACCCGTCGGGATAGCCCGCGTCCGCAAGCATCTGGCGCGCCTTCTCGGGGTCGTAGGGATAGGGCTCGACCTCCTCGTTGTACGACCAGATCGTCGGCGGCAGCGGGTTGTGCGCCTTGACGCCGGCGCCCTGGTAGACCGTGTCGATGATCGCCTGCTTGTCGATCGCCATGTTCAGGGCCTGGCGCACGCGCTTGTCCGTGAACGGCTCCTTCTGCGTGTTGAAGGCGAGATAGCCGACGTTCAAGCCTTCGCGCGACATCAGGTTGATGTTCGGGTCGTTGCGCATCGCCTCGACGTCGGCGGGGTTCGGGTAGGGCATCACGTGGCATTCGCCTGCCTGCAGCTTGGCGTAGCGGACCGAAGCGTCGGGCGTGATCGAATAGACCAGCGTGTCGATCTTCTGCGGCTCGCCCCAGAATTCAGGGAACGCCCGGTAGCGGATGACCGCGTCCTTCTGGTAGTTCACGAACTGGAAGGGCCCGGTGCCGATCGGCTCCTGGTCGACCCTCTCCGGCGTGCCCTTCTCCAGCATCGTCTCGCCGTACTCGGCCGAATGCACTGCCGCGAAGGCCATGGCGAGGTTGGCGAGGAACGGCGCCTCGACGCGCTTCAGCGTGATGCGCACCGTGTGGTCGTCGACCTTCTCGACCGACTCCAGGAGGTCGGGCATCCCCATGTCGTTGAAGTAGTCGTACTCGCCGCCCGAGACGTTGTGGTAGGGGTGGTCTTCCTTCCACATGCGATTGAACGTGAACAGCACGTCGTCCGCATTGAAGTCCCGCGTCGGAGTGAAGTTCTGGTTGCCGTGGAACTTCACGCCCTTGCGCAAATTGAACGTGTAGGTCTTCCCGTCTTCGGAAACTTCCCAGCTCTCGGCCAGTCCGGGCACGACTTCCGTCGATCCGCGCTCGAATTCCACCAGGTTGCTGAAGACCGGCTCGGCGGCGTCGAAGCTCGTTCCGGTGGTATTGATCTGCGGGTTAAAGTTCTCGGGACTTCCCTCGGAACAGAAGACCAGGGTCTTCGCTGCAACCGGGAAGGTGAAGCCCGCAGCGAGGGCCAGCCCGACCGCGGCCCCGCGCAGTGCTGTTTTCATTCGGATCCTCCTGTTCGAAGACTCGGTTCGTTATTCGAGTATTGTGCGGCGCACTATAATTTTTCAGATGCAACAATGCGCCCGGCGCAGAATAACGCGGCGCCGGGCTCGTTTGTCAACGGTGTTGCTTGGAGGAGGGAATCATTGCCCGCCGACGAGCGTCCATCCCGTCGCCGCCTCGACCGCGGTTCGAAGATGCTCCGGGCCGAAGGGCTTCTGCAGAAGGCTCGCATCCGCGTCGCGCGCGGCCCTTACCTGCTCCGGCCCGGTGTCGCCGGTCATCAGGATCGCGGGTACGTAGCATCCCGCGGCCCGGCGAACCGCCTCGACCGCGTCCAGCCCGCTCTCGGAACCACGCAGGCGCAGGTCGCTCAGCACGAGACCCGGCGCCCCGCGCTGGGCTATCGCGTCCAGCGCCCGCTCGCGCGTCGGCGTCGCGATGACCGTGCAGCCCCATCCTTCCAGGATCATGCGGACCGCCATGAGCTGGACCGGATCGTCCTCTATCACCACGATCGGGTTGCGCTCGGCCGTCGCTTCCTTGCGGACGGAGGCGCCTTTCCCGTCGGCCGCCGGAATGAGCACGCGGAACACCCCGCCCCGCCCGGGCCGCGACGCCTGCTCGACGGTTCCGCCGATCAGGCGCGCCGTGTCGCGCGCGATGGTGAGGCCGAGCCCGAGATGGCCGCTGCGGTCGAGCTCGGGCCCGACGATCTGATGGAAAGGCTCCCAGATCGCGGCCCGCTCGGCTTCCGGAATACCGGGACCGGTGTCCCAGACCTCCAGCGCGATGCGCCCTGAACGCCGCTTGGCGCCCAGCAGCACGCTGCCCCGGGCGGTCAGGCGGATCGCGTTCGCGACGAACTGGCGCAGTATGCGCTCGACCAGCGCAGCGTCGGCATCGCCTTCCAGGCTGGTGGGGACGTAGCGCAGCCGCAATCCCTTGTCGAGCGCGCTGCGCTCGAACGTGCGCGTCAGGTTCTCCAGCACCTCGGCCACCCGAAACCGCTCCGGCTCCGGCCGCACCCGGCCGGCTTCGAGCGCCGCCAACTCGAGCACGGAGCTCAGCATCGCCTCGCCGTTGTGCATCGCCTGCTCCAGCCGCTCGGCGAGTTCGATCTGGCCGGGATCGATCAGCTTGGCGCGCAGCAGGTGCAAGAACAGGTGCATCGCCTGGAAAGGCTGGCGCAGGTCGTGGTTCGCGGCGGACAGCAGCCGGGCATAGCCTGCGACCTCCTCCCGTCCCTGGGGGGCCGAAGCTGCCGGGACAGGGTCGGCGGTCAGCGCGTCGGCCGCGAGATCGGCGAGGTCGCGCAGGAGCAGGCGTTCGTTCGGGCCGAGGTCGGGACGCGGCAGGCGGTCCGCGACGACGACCGCACCGACCGCTTGGCCGTCCGGCCCCGTGATCGGGGCTCCCGCGACGAACCGCACCGGCCCCGCCGCGGCGCCGGCGAGCATCATGCCCGCGACCGGCGCTTCGGGGCGGACGTCGGGAACGACCGTTACACCCTCCGCCGCGACGCGGCGCGCCCATGTGGCGACGGCGCGCTCGGTCGCCGGCACCTCGGTGCCGATGGCGGCCAGGATGCGGATCTCGTCGCCCTCGGTCCGGGCGACCGCTGCGGTCGGAACATCGAACAATCCGGCTGCGAGCCGGGCTATGCGATGAAAACGCGTTCCCTCCGGCATCGCCCCTCAGAGGTAATGCGGAACGGGCCGGTACAGACGCGCGGAATCGGTGTCCATGGTCTCATGAGGCATCGGGATCTTCGTGCGCATGATACATGAGACGGCCGAAGCGCGGTCCCGGACAACGGGAGTATGACGAAGGCCATAAGCCTTCGGCATACTCCGCGGAGTCAGGCGGAACGGCCGGGATGCTCGAACCGCAGCCCCGGGTCCTGCCGGTCCATGCCCGGCTTGTCCGGCAGCTTGGGCTGCGGGAGCGCATAGAAGCGGGGTTCCTGGCGGTCCCAGGTCTGTTCGAACGGAAGACGCATCATCGGGCTCGTTCCGTTGCGTTCCGCGTCGCGCATCGCGCTCTGGAGTTCCTCCGCCGTGTCCCGGTCCCAGGGCAGCTTGTAGAGGCCCGGCGCGGACTGCCACAGCAGCGTCAGGTAGATCGCCTCGCCCTCGACCATGGTGGCGGAGAGGATGGACGCCTCCTGCACGGCGCCGTTCAGCCATTCCAGGGTCACGGGCTTGGCCTTGCCGAGCAGGGAGGCCGGTGCGGCGTAGGCGGCCGGAAGCATGATCGCGAACAGCCCCACGATCGTGATGCGGGCCAGCCCCCCGCGCGTCCAGCGCAAGGCGACGAGAACCAGCAGCAGGGACACCGTCGCGACGAAGACGAAGAGATAGGTGAGTTCGAGCATGCCAGATCCTTGTCAGTTCGCCTTGGCCGAACGGAGCGGCTTGAAGACGGCATGAATGCTGTCTGCAACCAACTCCCCCCGCTCGTCGAGGCGGAAACGGAATGCGGTGACCTCCTGCCCCTCCCGATCCAGCTGCACGGTGGTGGACGCGATCGGCCGCGCCCCTCCGTCCTTTTCTGATTTCACCCGCGCCACGACCCGGACCTCGACCGGGTAGACGCTCTCCAGGTTCCGGAACAGATGCACGTTCACCGTGTATTCTCCTGGCGGAACACCTCGCGAAAATGACGTCTCGAAGTTGATCCCCGTCGGGTCCCCCTGGCTGCCGAGGTCGTCTCTCAGCAAGTTGAAGATCAGGCCGCCTTTGTTGGAGTAGCCGACCGGAATATCGCCGGGGGCCTGTACCCACAGGTCGACGTCGGTGCGCATCTCGTCCGGCCACTTGGCTTCCATGATCACGTTGCCGGGAGGCTCGATCGCGCCTTCGGCCCTCTTGCCGGGCGGATTGAGATGCGGCAGCAGCAGCACGGTGACAAAGATGAACCCGGCCAGCGCCAGCAGGATGACGTCCCGGAACACCGTTCCGGTCTCGTCGCTGTCCTGCCAGGGGTCGAGCATCGTTTCCCTCCGCCGCCGAGCCTCTCAGGTGTAGCCGGCGTCGATCAGAGCTGCCGCCAGATTGGCGGTTCCCGTCGCGAGCAGCTGGTAGTTGGCGGCAAGCCACATGTGCAGCACGGCGCCGACCAGCGTCGTATAGAGCGCCACGCCCATGCCTTCGATCAGCATGCCCACCATGCGGCTCACCTGGTTGACGTCGGCGGCGGCGTCGGCGCTCACGTTGGAAAGCGCCATCACGAAGCCGACCACCGTGCCGATCAGCCCGAGCAGCACCAGCATGTTGGAGATATGGCGCACGAAGGCGATGCGCGAGAACAGCCGCAGCTCTAGGGCGCGCGTCGCACCCGCCCCCGCGGCGCTCTCGAGCGCCCTGCGGTAGGAGGAAAGCCTGCCGCCCTCGCCGAGGCGCAGGAAGTCCAGCTCCCGCGTCACCTTGTCGATACGCCACGCGCTGGCCCCGAGCCCGATCAGGAACAGGACGAAGATCACGATGCTGATGCGGCTCGCGTCGCCGGTCACGATGCGGTCGACCCACCCGTTGATCCAGACCAGGAACAAGCCGGCGAAGCCGACGAGGTTCAGCGCGACGAACCGGCTCCACAGCAGCCAGTGATGCATCTTGCCCTCTCCGACGAGCGGTGACGGGATGCGGTTCGCCGGGCCTAATCGCACGCGCCCGGCCCGTCGCGTTCTCCCCCTCGGGCCCCCGCCCATCCGCCGGCGGAACTTTGCGAACCGTACAACGGGCAACGCCGGGAAAGGCTGAAAGTTCCTGGGCGATTTCGTGCTGGAAACCGGCGTCGCGCCCGGGCGGGAACCAAGAGCGGCGACCCGATGTTCTCGCTCGCACGGACACCCGGGAAACCAGCCTGCGGAGACCAAGATGAAGATTCGCGAGATCATGACGACCGACGTCGAGATCGTGCGCGCCGAGATGCCCCTGCGGGAAGCCGCCCGTCTCATGCGCGACGTCGATACCGGCTTCCTGCCCGTCGGCGAGGAGGACCGGCTGATCGGTACTCTGACCGACCGCGACATCGTCGTTCGGGCGATCGCCGAGGGGCGCGACCCCGACACCGCGACCGTCCGCGACGCAATGACCGACGAACTCGTGTTCTGCTACGAGGACCAGGAGACGAGCGAGGCGGCACAGCTCATGGCCGAAAGGCAGGTCCGGCGCCTCCCCGTGGTCGACCGCGACAAGCGCCTGATCGGAATCGTCTCCCAGGGCGACCTCGCGACCCGCACGTCCGACGACGACCTCGTCGGGCAGACGGTCGAGGAGATTTCCGAGGGCCGTGGCCGGACGGGACCGGCCTGAGCCGGGCCCGCCCCGCCGGGCTCTACTTCACCACCAGGTCCAGGGGCCGGCGGGACAGCACCTCGCAGCCGGACTGCGTGACCCTGACGGTCTGGCCGGGGCACATCGCGATGCCGCGGTCGCTGTCCATCAGGATCATGTGCAGGAAGAAGATCATGTCCGGTTCCGTCTGGACCGGGTTGCCGGTGTAGAACATCGGCCAGTCCATCCAGTTGGGCGCGAAGGTCGTTCCCAGCGAGTAGCCGGTCGCGTTCAGGCGGTGGGGCTGCATCCCGGCCCCGTCGCAGACGCGGGCGTAGGCGTCGAACACCTTCCCGATCGGCTCGCCCGGCTTGAGCGCCTCGATGCATGCCGCCATCGCATCGACCGCGACCCGGTGCATCTCGACGTGGCGCGGATCGGCGCGGCCGACCGGTATCGTGCGCATCAGGCACGCGTGGTAATGGCGATGGGCGCCCGCGAACTCCAGCGTGATCTGGTCGACCGGGTCGAGGTGCCGCCGGCCGGTGAAGTACCGGCACAACAGCGCGTCGCGCCCGGAGCCGATGATGAACTCGTTGGCAGGGTCGTCTCCGCCGCCGCGGTAGATCGCCCCATGCATTGCCGCCAGGACGTCGCCCTCGAACGCGCCGGGACCGATCGTCTCGTGCGCGGCGTCCAGGGCGGCGTCGGCGAGCTCGGCCGCACGGCGGACATAGCCGATCTCCGCCGGGCTCTTCACGACGCGCAGACGGCTCACCAGATCGGACGCGTCCTCCAGCCCGCAGAATCCGTCGAGCGCCGCCTCCAGGCGCCGTCCGTTCGCGTGGGTCAGCCCGTACGCCTCGTACTCGACCCCGAGCTTCCTGCCGGCGAGACCGAATTCGCGCAGCATCTCGCGCAGGTCGCCCGCCGGGTCCGCGTCAGGCCGGTCGACCCAGACGCGCACGTCCTCGACGACGGAGGTGTGCCGCGCCTGGCGCAGGTCCGGCGCACGGGTCAGCAGCGCCAGGCGCCCGTCGGCACCGAGATAGAGGCACTGGAAGAAGACGTAGCCGAAGGTGTCGTAGCCGGTCAGGTAGTACATGCTTTCCTGACGGAACATCAGCAGTCCGTCGAGGCCGCGCCGCTCCATCGCGGCGACCGCCCGCGTCCGGCGCCCCTCGAGTTCCTCGGCCGTGAAATGCAGCGCCACTCCATCCTCCCTCGTCGCTCGCGCGGCGTACTATGGCCCGTCCCGCGAGGGCGCTCAAGGAGGCGGGCCGCCGGTCTCGCCGAAAGCGTTACTCCTCAATGGAACAAATCGGGAATGCCGTCAACAGGTTGCCTCACCGGCCCTCGTCCGTCACTTTAGAAGGATGGGAACTGCCGCGCGCGCGGCGTCAAACCGAAGACGGAGATTCTCGATGGAAGCCCGCGGCAGCGCACTGTCCCGCCTCCTCGCCGAACACGCGGCCGGCCGCCTTTCCCGCCGCGGTCTGCTGAAGGCGGCGGCGGGGCTCGGCATATTTCTGGCGGCCGGGCCGCTCGGCCGGCCGGCTCTGGCCCAGGGCACCCCCCAGGGCACCCCAAAGCGGGGCGGCACGCTGAAGATCGCGGCCCCGCCGGCGACGACCATCGACCCTGTGAAGCTGAACAGCCCCGGCGCGATCGGGATCGTGCAGCAGGTGGCGGAGTACCTGGTGTACGCCGAGCCGGACCTGAGCCTGCGCCCGGTGCTCGCGACCCGGTGGGAGCCTTCGGAAGGCGGCCGCGTCTGGACGTTCGAGCTGCGCCGCGACGTCCGCTTCCACGACGGCCGGCCGATGACGGCCGCGGACGTCGTCGCGAGCTTCCGCCGCCTCGTCGATCCGGAATCCGCCTCGCCCGCGGCCGGCGCCCTGTCCTTCCTGAAGCCGGACGGCGTCACGGCCGTCGACGACCACACGGTCCGCTTCGCGCTCGACCGTCCGATCGGGGACTTCCCGTATTTCACCCACATCTACAACGCGGTGATCCTGCCCGCTGACTACGCCGGGAACTTCGCGGAGAAGCCGGTGGGCACGGGGCCGTTCCGCCTCGTCTCCTACCGGCCCCAGGAAGGCGCGGTGTTCGAGCGCAACCCCGACTACTGGGACCAGCCCAAACCGTACCTGGACCGGGTCGAGATCCAGCTTCACGAAACGCCGCAGCCGCAGATCCTGGCCCTGCAGTCCGGTGCCGTCCAGGTCGTCCAGCAGCTCACCTGGCTGGACGCGCGCCCGGTCGTCGACGACGCGGGACTGGTGCTGATCGAGGCCGAATCGGGCGACCATCGCCAGCTCGCCATGCGCACCGACATGGCTCCCTTCGACGATGTGCGTGTACGCCGGGCCGTAGCACTGTGCTTCGACCGCGCGGCCATGGTCGAAGGGCTGCTGGGCGGGCGCGCCTCGGTCGGCAACGACCATCCGATCGCGCCGATCTATCCCGAGCGCATCGATCTCGCGCAACGCTCCCCCGATATCGAGCAGGCCCGCGCGCTGCTGGCGGAGGCCGGCTACCCCGACGGCTTCGAGGTCGACCTGCATACCCACCAGTTGCTGGAGCTGCCGCGCCATGCGGCGCTGGCCCAGCAGATGCTGGCCCCGGCGGGCATCCGGGTGAACCTCAAGGTCGAGCCGAGCAACCTCTACTACGGGCACTGGACCGAGGTGCCGATGGGCCTGACCGAGTGGACGTCGCGCCCCGTCCCGGCACTGATCCTCGCACAGTCGTTCCGCAGCGACGCGGAATGGAACGCCGCGCACTGGAAGAACCAGAGGTTCGACGACCTCCTGGCCCGCTTCGAGGCGGAAACCGACCTCGGCAAACGCAGCGCGACCGGCACCGAGATCGCGGCGCTGATGAACGAGGAGGTACCGGCCGTGATCGCCTATTTCGTTCGTACCCTGCGCGCCGCGCGCGGCGAGGTGAAGGGGCTGGAGGCCAGCATGTCCAACTACCTCGACCTGTCCGGAACCTGGCTTGACGCCTAGGCGTCGGCCGCGGCGACGCTGGGAAGGGCCAGGACAGGGAGGGAGTCGCCGGTGCTCCGCTTCGCCGCACGCAGGACGATCCTCCTGGCCGCGACCCTGGCGCTCGCCTCGGTCCTGGTGTTCGCGCTGACCGACCTGCTGCCGGGTGACGTCGGGCGGATCATCCTCGGGCCGTTCGCCCCGCAGGACGCGGTGGACCGGCTCAACCACGAGCTGGGTGCCGACCGTCCCGCGGCGCGGCGCTACGTCGACTGGATGGCCGGCGTGTTGCGGGGCGACTGGGGCCGCTCCCATGCCTTCGACACGCCGGTGCTGCCGCTGGTCGCCGGCAGGCTCGGCCGGTCGCTGGTCCTGGCGGGCGCTGCGCTGGTCATCCTCGTCCCGCTCTCGGTCGCCGCGGGGGTCGCGGCGGCCCGGCGCGAGGGCGGGCCGCTGGACCGGGCTCTGACGGTTGCCGGCCTCGCCGTCGGCGCGCTGCCGGAGTTCGTGACCGGCGTCTTCCTGATCCTGATCTTCGGGCTATGGCTGGAGCTGCTGCCGATCCAGGCCCTCGCCCCCGACGGCGCCGGCGCGCTGCAACGGGCGGCCCACCTCGTGATGCCCGTCGCATGCCTCTCGCTGCTGCTGTTCGCCTACCTGTTCCGGATGACCCGGGCGAGCGTCATCGAGGCGCTGGCCTCGGACTACACCCGCACCGCCGTGCTGAAGGGCCTGCCCGAACGCGTCGTGATCCGCCGGCACGTGCTGCGCAACGCCCTGCCGCCGACCCTGGCCGTCGCGGGCGCGCAGCTCGGCTGGCTCGTCGGCGGCCTGGTCGTCGTCGAGACCCTGTTCAAGTACCCGGGCATCGGCAGCCTGCTCCACTTCGCCGCCACCAACAAGGACCTGCCGCTGCTGGTCGGCTGCGTCATCGCCGTGACCGGCGTCTTCGCTCTCGGCAACCTCGCCGCCGACCTCCTGCACGCCGTCCTCGACCCCAGGCTCCGCCATGCCGACGCCGCGTGACCTCGCCCGCCGGAACGGCACGCTTGTCGCCGGGCTGGTCCTGGTCGGGCTGTGGATCGCGACCGCGCTCGCCGCCCCCTGGATCGCGCCTCATCCGCCGGACCGGATCGATCTGCTGGCGGTGCTCCAGCCGCCCTCGGCCGGACACTGGTTCGGCACGGACCAGCTCGGACGCGACGTACTCAGCCGCGTGCTCCACGGCGGCGCTACCGTGCTCGCGATCGCCCCGGCGGCGACGCTGCTGGGCCTGGCGCTCGGCACCGCGGTCGGTCTCGCCGCCGCCTGCGCCGGGCGCCGGGCCGACGAGGCGGTGATGCGCGTGCTCGACGCGGTGATGGCGTTCCCGGTCGTGGTGCTCGCCATGCTGGTACTGGCCTTCCTCGGCGCCGGAACGGGCAACGTGATCCTGATCGTGGCGCTGGTGTTCGCGCCGCTGGTCGCCCGCACGGTGCGGGCCGCGGCGCTGGCCGAGGTGCGCAAGGAATACGTCCAGGCGGCGCGGCTGCGCGGCGAGGGGATCTTCTACGTGATGACGATGGAGATCCTGCCCAACGTGCGCGGCCCGCTGGCGGTGGAGGGCACGGTCCGCCTCGGCTACGCCGTCTTCACGTCGGCGACGCTCGGCTTCCTCGGCCTGGGGGTGCAGCCGCCGAGCCCTGATTGGGGTTTGATGGTGAGCGAGAACCAGGGCCTGCTGACCACCGCGCCGTGGACGATCCTGTTCCCGGCGCTGGCCATCGCGCTGGTCGTGGCGGGGTTGGGCCTCGCCGCCGACGGCATCAAGGAGATCCTCGACCCGTGAGCGTTCCGGTTCTCCAGTTCGACAGCGTCACCATCTCCTACCGCCGGCGCGCCCGCTGGCTGCCGGCGGTGCGGGACCTCAGCTTCGCGATCGCCGCCGGCGAGGCCTATGGGATGGTCGGCGAGTCCGGCTGCGGGAAGTCGACCGCCGCCCTCGCCGCGATGCGCTTCCTGCCGCGCAACGCCAGGCTCGAGGACGGGCGCATCGACCTGCTCGGGCGCGACCTGTGGGCCCTGCCCCCGGCCGAGCTGCGGCGGCTGCGCGGCGAGCGGGTCTCGATGGTGTACCAGAACCCCGCCGGCGCCCTCAACCCGTCCCTGACCGTGGGAGCGCAGGTCGCGGAGGTGTTCCGCCATCACCGCGGCCTGGACCGCCGGAGCGCCGACGAGGCCGCGGTGGACATGCTGGCCCGGATGCGCATCGCCGATCCGGCGCGCGTCGCCGGGCTGTACCCGTTCCAAGTCTCCGGAGGTATGCAGCAGCGCGCCGTCATCGCGATGGCGCTCGCGACCGAACCGGACCTGCTCGTCCTCGACGAGCCGACGACCGCGCTGGATGCGACCGTTCAGGCGGAGATCCTGGACCTGTTCGCGGAACTGCGCCGGACCCGCAGCACCGCCTTGCTGTTCATCAGCCACAACCTCGACGTCGTGCGCCGGATCTGCGACCGGATCGGCATCCTCTATGCCGGCGAGCTGGTGGAGGAAGGGGACGCCGCCCGGGTCCTCGCCCGTCCGCGGCATCCTTATTCGGCAGCGCTCGCCGCCTGCCTGCCCCGCCCCGGCCAGCGCAAGGGCGGCCGCCGGCTCGCGACCCTGTCCGGCACACCGCCTGATCCGGCGGACCTGCCGGGCGGCTGCGCGTTCGCGCCGCGCTGCCCGTCGGCGCGGCCGGACTGCAACGCCGCGGCGCCGGCGCTCGCTCCCGCCGGGCCCGGGCGGCTCGTGCGCTGCCCATACCCGCTCGACGGCCCGGATCCGCATGTGAGCCCGGGACCGGCCGCGGCCGAGCGGCCGGGCAGGAGCGAGCCGCTGCTGTCGCTGCGCGGCCTGGGCCATCGGATCGGCAAGGTCGACATCCTGCGGCGGATCGACATGGAGATTCATTCCGGCGAGACCTTCGCCCTGGTCGGCGAATCGGGCAGCGGCAAGACGACGCTCGCCCGCGTCGTCGCCGGCCTCGCCGCCCCCGACACCGGTGGCGTGACGCTCGATGGCGTCCCGCTGGCCGGCCATGCCCGGCGGCGGACGGCGGACCAGCGGCGCGCCGTGCAGATGGTGTTCCAGACCCCGGACACGACGCTCAACCCCAGCCGCCGCGTCGCCTCGATCGTCGGCCGGGCGGTGCGCGTGCTGGGCGGACGCAGGGGGCGCGAGCGGCGGGAGCGGGTAGCCGAACTGCTGGGCATGGTCCGCCTGCCGGCGCCGGTCGCTTCGTCGCGTCCCGGCCGGCTATCGGGAGGTCAGCGGCAGAGGGTCGCGATCGCCCGCGCCTTCGCGGGGACGCCGCGTCTCGTGATCCTGGACGAGCCGACCTCCGCGCTCGATGCCTCGGTCCAGGCGGCGGTGCTGAACCTGCTGCTCGACCTCCAGGCCGAGGGCGGGGCCGCCTATCTCTTCATCTCCCACGACCTCGGCGTCGTGCGCTACGTCGCCGACCGGGTGGCGGTGATGTATCTGGGCGAGCTGGTCGAGGTCGGCCCGACCGAGCGGGTTTTCGCCGGCCCCCACCATCCCTATACGGCGGTACTGCTCGCGGCCGCGCCCGGGGCGGATGCCGCCCTGCGGCCGGTGGAGGGAAAGGCGGCTGGACCTTCGGAGCGGCCGGCGGGATGCGCCTTCCACGGCCGCTGCCCGCACGCGCTCGACCGTTGCACCGTCGAGGAGCCGCCCTGGCGGCCTACGGCCGGCGGCCATGCGATCCGCTGCTGGATCGCGCCGGACCGGCTCGCCCCCGCCCACGAGCCGCCGCGCCCGCGGCGGGCGGACGGTGCATCGTGATCGACCTCTATCGTCCGAGATAGTCGTCGATCTCGGCCTGGTCCATCACCTCGGCGGTGCCGTGGACGATGCCGTTGGCGACCTGGATGATCCTGCGCATGATCTCGACGGAAGCCATGCAGTCATGGCGCAGCCGCTGCTCGTCGCCACTCCCGCATGCCGCGGCGATCCGCTCCAGGGCGGAGGCGACCACGGCATCCATCTGGTCGATCGTCGCCTCGAGCGGGATGCGGAACTTGGACGGGACGTGGCCGTAGGCCTCGATGGCAAGGTCGCCATCCGAGAAGCCGCTGTCGCGGAAATGCTCGCAATACCCTTTCGGCCGCCAGGCCTTGCAGTCCTCGATCATGTCCGGCATGTCCGGAACCATCTCGACGAGCATGGCGATCTCGTTGAAATGGTTGAGGTAGTCGGTCGCGAGCAAGGTCTTGGCCGAGATGTTGGCCCCCCGGATGCGCTCGCGCCACACC
>NZ_DASYHS010000164.1:0-45036 GCF_035998295.1 Arenibaculum sp.
TCTCGTGCGGATGTCCTCAGAATCCGCTGCATCATGGCCTGGAAGGCGCGCGGGCTCCTGTAGCCGACTGCGGCCGCCACCTCATGCCTGGCGCCCCCGCGGGCCTGCCGGGTCAGCGCCTCGAGCAGGCGGACGCGACGCAGCCACGCGCCCAAGCTCAGGCCGGTCTCCTGCCGGAACCGCCGGGTGAGCGTCCGCCGGCTCACCCCCACCTCCTCCGCCCAGGTGTCGATGCCGCCGTCGCGGCCGGGATTGTCGATCAGCGCGCGGCAGAGCCGCCGCAGGCGCGGGTCCTGCGGCAGAGGCAGCGCGAACGGCGTGTCGGGCGCGCGGTCGATCTCGTCCAGCACCAGTGCCGCCAAGTGTCCACCCCTCTTGGCCGGGTCGTAGAGGACCGGCTCGCCGGCGAGCGCAACGAGGGCGGCATCCAGGAGCGCCGAGACCCGCAGGACCCGGCAGGTGGATGGCAGGGTCACGAGCGCCTCCGGGGCGAGATAGGCCGTGCACATCGCTACCGCGCCATGCATGGCGACTTCGTGCATCACGCCGGGCGGGATCAGAAGGGCGTGGCCCGCCGGCACCGCCCATGTCCCGTCCCTGGTGGTCGCGACCATGAGCCCGGCGGTCGCGTACAGAAGCTGGGCGCGGGGATGGCCGTGCCGCCCCGTCGTGGAGCCGGACGGGAAGTCCTTCGCCATCACCGCGACGGGGCGGGGAGCGTCCTGGTAGTCGTCGGCGAGGGTGGAACGCATGGCGGCCGCGCGCAGTTTGACCCGAACGCTGCCGAAGTTGGCCCGACGCCGCGAACGGGTCAAGCTATGATGGAATTCTGGCTCCGCATGCCGGAAGGAAAGCAATGGCCCCCGACGTCCTGTCCCGCCGTACGGTCCTGTTCGTGAACATCGCGCATGCGCTCGATCACTTCGCGCTACTGATCTACCCCACCGCCGTGCTCGCGATGGCCCCCGAGCTGGGCCTGACCTATGCGGCGCTGATCAGTCTCTCGACGGGCACCTTCGTTGCCTTCGGCCTGTTCTCCCTGCCCATGGGCTGGCTCGCCGAGCGCTGGGGGCGGCGCAACCTGCTGGTGATCTTCTTCGGCGGTTGCGGGTTCTCGCTCCTGGGCCTCGCCGCCGCCTCCACTCCGGCCGTCATCACGGGATGGCTGCTCGTGCTCGGCCTGTTCCTGGCGATCTACCATCCGATCGGCTCGGCCATGCTGGTGAGCCATGCCCGCCGCCTCGGCCGCGACCTGGGCCGCAACGGGGTGTGGGGCAATCTCGGGGCGGGCTTCGCCTCGGGCGTCACGGCGCTGATCGCGGCGTGGCTCGGCTGGCGGGCGGCCTTCGCCATGCCGGGTCTGGTGTGCCTCGCGGCTGGAGCGGCGTTCGTGGCGCTGGTGCCAGGGGACGGGGACGGGCACAAGGCCAAGGTCGGTGCGCCGACGATCCCGGTGGCCCATCCGTTCCTGCTGCTTGCGGTCTTCGCCGTCGCGATCGTCGCCGGCGGCATGACGTTCAACGTCACCACCATCGCTCTGCCGAAGGTGCTGGACGAGCGGCTGGGTTCGGCACTGCCCCTTGCCCTGACGGGCTCTCTCGCCACCGTGGTCTTCGTGTTCGGCGCGCTGACGCAACTCCTCATGGGCCGGCTCGTCGACCGCTTCACCCTGCCTGCGGTCTTCGCGTGCTTGGCGCTGCTGCAACCCGTCGGGCTTGGGCTCGCGGCGGCGACCACAGGCGTCCCCCTGCTCGCCGGCCTGGTCATCGCCATGGCGTCTATCTATGGGCAGGTGATCATCAACGACGCGATGGTCGCGCGCTACGTCCCGCCCCGGCTGCGCGCCAAGGCGTTCAGCGTGCGCTACTTCCTCGGCTTCACCACGAGCGGTCTCGCCGTGCCGCTCATCGCCCTGCTGCACGGGTGGGGCGGCTTCCCGGCCGTGCTCGGCGTCTCGGCCATGTTCGGCGCGGTCGTGTCCGCCTGCGCGGCCGGGTTCTTCCTCGTGGCGTCAGGCGGGACGGCGCGCGCGGGGGAGGTTCCAGCCGAGTGAGCCTCGGCACCCGCCGCCGTCTTTGCGACGGTTCCGACCTTTGCGCAAGCGCCCTAGCCGCTCTTGTAGAGCCGAAGCTGGGTCACGCGGCGGCGATAGGTCTCTATCCGCTCCATCAGTCCGGACTTCCTGCGCGTCGCGACGCAGTGCAGCAGAAGGTTGAGCGCCATGGTGAGCCCGCCGGTGGACTCCAGGATCAAACCCGTCTTGGTCTTGAGCGTGACGACGTAGGGCGTTGCGATGTCGCGGGCGATGCCGTACTCGTCGGCGAACACGACCAGGTCGGTGTCCTCGTCCCGGCATTCGCGTGCGAAGGTGAGCCCCGCCTCGGCATAGGGGGCGATGTCGACCAGGATCAGGCAACTGCGCCCGGCCCGACGATCGAGCCAGGGGCCTAGAACGCCGCCATAGAGATCCAGGAAATTGACGTCGGACCGGACCAGCGCGAGGCGGTTCGCGAAATCCTCGGCGAGCCCGCGCACGGTCTGGAAACCGCATACGAAGACGCGCTCGGCGCCGCTGACCACCTCGACGATCTCCCTCCACTGCTCGGTTCCCGCCTGCTCGTAGAATGCCGCCAGCGCCTCGATCTCCTGATTGAGGTTCTCGGCCAACCCGTCGCCGTTGGCCTCTATCCGGTCCAGCAGCGTCTGGCTCAGAAGCGACTGCACCCGGAGGTCGTCGCGCAGTTCCTCCTTGAGGCTCTTGAGGCCCTTGTAGCCGAAGCGCCGGAGGAAGCGGCTCACGGTGTTGGGGCTGACCCCGCTCTTCGCCGCGAGCGAGGCGCCGGTCTCGAAGACGATCGTCTCCAGGTTCGCCGTGATGTAGGCCGCGAGCTGCCGCTCCGTCGGCGTCAATTGGTCGGACAGCTCACTCAGTCGCTCGTGGAACATCGGCCCCGCCGTTCTGACATTTTTCTGTCAGCTTGGTTGATTTTCGCAGAAACATACTAGAGACTTCACGGGTAGCCAAGATGCCGGCACGCGGCATCGGTTCGGCCTCTAGCTGCGCTAAGGGAGGAAACATGATCGAACGGCACCGCCATCGTAAGCTGGCCTCGGTTGCTGCACTGGCCGCACTCGGCACCGCGGTCTTGGCCGGATCGCCCCCCGCCCACGCCGCCGGCGAGCTGAATCTCTACAACTGGGGCGACTACATCAATCCGGAAATCCTGAAGATTTTCGAGGAAGAAACCGGCATCACGGTCCGGCTCGACACCTACGGCAGCAACGAGGAGATGCTGGCCAAGATCCAGGCCGGCGCCACGGGATACGACATCGTCTTCCCGTCGGCCCACATGCAGGACATCATGCATCACCTCGGCCTTCTGGCGGAGACCGGGATCAACGAGGCGAAAGGCTTCGAGAACATCGATCCGGCCTTCCTGCGCGCCGACACCGATCCCGAAGGCAGATACTGCCTGCCCTACGCCTGGGGCACCGTGGGCATCTTCTACAACAAGACCCGCGTCCCGGAAGTGAAGTCCTGGGCGGACTTCTTCGCCATCCCGGAGACCACCGGCGGCGAGATCATCCTGCTGGACGACATGCGCGAGACGATCGCGATCGGCCTCATCGTCAACGGCCACTCCGTCAACACGACCGATCCGAACGAACTCAAGGAGGCGGAGGAGTTCCTGATCTCGAAGAAGCCCCGGGTATCGTCGTTCACCTACGACAGCGTGCCCCTGGTGCAGTCGGGCGACGTCGCCGCCGCCCATTACTTCGTCGGTGCCATGATGTACGTGCGCGAGGACCCCGAGAACCTCGCCTACGTCATCCCTGAGGAAGGTGCGACGATGTACCAGGAGAACATGTGCGTGCTGGCGTCGGCGCCCAACAAGGAGAACGCGCGCAAGTTCATGGAGTTTTACCTGCGCCCCGAGATCGTCGCCGCGAACGTCGCCCAGCAGATGAACAGCACGCCCAATCTCGCCGCCCAGGAACTGCTTCCGGACGAGTTGAAGAACAACCCGAACACGAACCCGCCGCCGGAGGTTCGGGAGCGGCTGCAGATCTTCCGCGATCTCGGCCGGGATCTCAGGACCTACGACCGCGCCTGGACGCGCATCCGCACGGCCCAGTGAGCCCGGGGCCCTCCGCTCATGAGCGAGACCGTCTCCCCCGACATCGTCGAAGTGATCGACGGCGTGAAGTCCTTCGTGACGCCCGAGGGCGACGACATAGTCGCCCTGGGCGGGGTCCGCCTGTCGGTACGCCGCAACGAGTTCATCACCCTCCTTGGTCCCTCCGGTTGCGGCAAGACGACGCTGCTGCGCTGCATCAGCGGGTTCGAGGACCTCGATGCGGGCACGATCCTGCTCGACGGGAAGGACGTCGGCGGCGTCCCGGCGCATCGCCGGCCGGTGAATACCGTCTTCCAGAGCTACGCGCTGTTCCCGCACATGAGCGTCGGCGACAATGTCGGCTACAGCCTCGATGTCGCCGGCGTGGCCCGGCGCGAACGGGACCGGCGCGTGGCCGAGGCGCTCGAACTCGTGAACCTGGCCGGGATGCAGCAGCGCAAGCCCCGGCATCTTTCGGGCGGCCAGCAGCAGCGCGTGGCGCTCGCCCGCGCCATCATCAGCCGGCCCAAGCTGCTGCTGCTCGACGAACCGCTGTCGGCGCTCGACCGGAACCTGCGCGAAGCGATGCAGTTCGAGCTGAAGACGCTCCAGCACGAACTCGGCATCAGCTTCATCTTCGTGACGCACGACCAGGGTGAGGCGCTGACGATGTCCGACCGCATCGTCGTGCTGAGCGGCGGTACGATCCAGCAGGTTGGTGAACCGACCGAAGTCTACGACACCCCGAGCAACGCCTTCGTCGCCCGCTTCGTCGGCGACAGCAATCTTTTCGCCGGGGAGGTGATCCAGCGCGACGGCGACCTCGCGCTGGTCCGCACCGACGACGGCCATCTCCTGCGCGCCCGCGCGGGGATCTTCGCGGTCGGAGAGCGAGCGATGCTCATGATCAGGCCGGAACAGTTCTTCGTCGCGGCCGGGCCCGGCGAGAGTGCCGCGGCCGTCGGCGGGACGATCCAGCGGAAGGTGTTCACGGGGACCGACCACACGCTGGTCGTGCGCCTCGACGGCTCCGGCTCGCTCGTGAAGGCGCTGCTGCGCGACGAGCAGCGCAACCGGGTCACGGAACTGGAAGTGGGCCGGCCGCTGACATTCGCCTACATGCCGGAAAGGGCGCACCTGATGCGCCCGGAGGCGGCCTCATGAGCCTGCAGACGCGTCGGACGGGCCAGCTGGCCTTCCTGCTCGCACCGGTGAGCCTGTTCCTGCTGGTGTTCTTCGTCGCTCCGCTGTCGATCATGCTGGCCTACAGCTTCCTGGAGCCCGGCCTGTACGGCGGCGTGGTCTGGGAGTTCTACCACTGGAACTACGGCCGCGTTCTCGGATGGGCCGACGGGGTTCTGGAGGAGTTCGAGCCCGTCTACCTGTCGATCTTCCTCGGCTCGCTGCGGCTGGCGCTGCTCACGGTCGCCGTGTGCATCCTGGTCTGCTATCCGGCGGCGTTCTGGGTGAGCCGCCTGCCCGAGCGGTGGAAGACGCTCTGCCTCTTCCTCATCACCCTGCCGTTCTTCGCCAGCCTCATCGTGCGCCTGTACGCCTGGATACTGATCCTCAGGCCGTCCGGCTTCCTGAACCATGTCCTGCTGGAGGCCGGCCTGATCGACCGGCCCCTGCAGATGATCTACACCGAGGGCGCCGTCGTGACGGGCATGGTTTACATCATGATCCCGTTCATGTTCCTGCCGATCTACGCGAGCGTCGAGAAGCTGGACACGTCCCTGGTCGCGGCGTCCCAGGACCTGGGGGCCACCCGCTTCCAGACCTTTCGCCGGATCGTCCTGCCCCTGACGCTGCCCGGCATCGTCGGCGGCTCGATCATCGTCTTCATCCCCAGCCTGGGCAACTTCGTCGTCCCGTCGCTGCTGGGCGGCGCGAAGGTCCTGATGATCGGCAACCTGATCGAGCAGCAGTTCCTCTATGCGCGGAACTGGCCCTTCGGCGCGGCGCTGGCCATGCTCGTAATGGCGACGGTGATGCTCTTCCTGCTCGCCTACGTCACGCTGGTGCTGCGCCGCGACGACGTTCCACGGACCGGCTGAGGGGGCGTGATGACGAGAAAAAGCATGCTCGCCCGCCGGCTCCTGACCGCCTACGGCATTCTGTTCTTCGTACTGGTCTATCTCCCGATCGCGCTCATCCTCGCCTATTCGTTCAACGCGAACCCCGTCAACATGATGGTTTGGAGCGGGTTCACCTTGGACTGGTACTGCTCCATCTTCGGGCTGGAGACGGAGCTGTCGCAGCAGATCCTCTATGTCGAATCGACGGATGCGCTGCTGTCGGCCGTCCGCAACAGCTTGGCCATCGCGCTCACGACGACGGCCGTGTCGACCGTGCTCGGAACGGCGACGGCGCTCGCCATCGCGCGCTACCGGTTCCGGCTGGAGAAGTTCTACCAGACGCTGATGTTCATGCCGATGATCATGCCGGACATCGTTCTCGGCATCGCGCTCCTGATCTTCTTCATCTCGATCGGCATCGACCTCGGCATCCTCACGATCATGATCGGGCACTGCACGTTCCTGACGAGCTACGTGTTCATCGTCGTCAGTGCGCGGCTCGCCGGCATGGACCGTTCGCTCGATGAGGCGTCCGCCGACCTCGGCGCGAACGAGTGGACGACGTTCCGGCGGGTGGTGCTGCCGTTGATCATGCCCGGGGTGGTCGGCGGCGCGCTGCTCGCCTTCATCATCTCGATGGACGACCTGGTCATCACCTACTTCATCGCCGGCGTCGATTCGACGACCCTGCCTGTCTACATCTACGGCATCCTGCGCCGCGGCATAAAGCCGGAGATCAACGCGATCGCGGTCCTGATGCTGTCCTTCTCGATCGCGGTCGCAGCACTCGGCCTCTACATCCGGTCGCGCCGCCGATGACCCAAGCCGGACATGAGAACATGATGCCGAAGCCACGCGCGCGCGATCTCGGTCTGCGCTTTCCCGGCACGCCCGGACGGCACAATGCGATCACCGACGTGCCGGGCGTCCAGGTCGGTTACCGGACGCTGATCAGTGGAGGGGACGGCCCGCTCACGGTCGGGCGGGGTCCGGTGCGGACCGGTGTCACGGCCATCCTGCCGCGCGGGAGGATCGATTCGGCCAACCCCGTATGGGCCGGGTTCCACGCCCTCAACGGCAACGGCGAGATGACCGGCACGCACTGGATAGAGGATGCGGGCCATTTCGTCGGCCCGATCTGCATCACCAACACGCACGCGGTCGGCATTGCGCACCACGCCGCGACGCGCTGGATGATCGACACCCATCGCGATCTCTACGGCAGCGAACACCTGTGGCTGATGCCGGTGATCGCCGAGACCTATGACGGCGTGCTCAACGACATCAACGGCATGCATGTCGGAGAAGCCGATGTGCGCGCGGCGATAGATACCGCGGCCAGCGGGCCGATCGCCGAAGGCAATGTCGGCGGCGGCACCGGCATGATCTGCTACGAGTTCAAGGGGGGCACGGGCACGGCTTCGCGCATGCTCGCGATGGACGACGGCCGGGAGCACGTCGTCGCCGCCCTCGTACAGGCCAACCACGGCCTGCGCGACTGGCTGACCGTGCTCGGCGTGCCGGTCGGGCGGGAACTGGCGGACGACCGCCTGCTGGAGGCGGAGCAGGGCTCCATCATCGTCGTACTCGCGACGGACATCCCGATGCTGCCTCATCAGTTGCGCCGCCTGGCGCGCCGGGGCTCGATCGGTATCGGTCGAGGCGGCACGCCCGGCGGGAACAATTCCGGGGACATCTTCCTCGCCTTCACGACCGCCAACCGGATGGCCGCCCCACAGCGTTCGGCAGCGCGCCAGACATTCGAAGCCATCAACGACGACCGCCTCGACCCGGTGTATCGGGCAGCGGTCGAGGCGATCGAGGAAGCCGTGGTCAACGCCCTGGTCGCGGCCGAGGACATGGTGACGCTCAAGCCGCCGGGCCGACGTTGTGCCGCGATCGACCATGGTGCGCTCGTGGCCGTGCTGCGCCGGCACGGTGCGGCCTGACCGGAAGAAGTTTGCCGCGCGCCGGAGATGGCTGCTATATCAGCCACACCTCCTTTCCTGCCGCGGAGTTCACCGTGCCCGCCCCGAGGACCATTGCCTTCGTCCTGTTCGAGAATGCGCTCGCGCTCGACGTCACGGGCCCGGCCGAGGTCTTCTCGACGGCCGACCGACTGACCGGCAATCCGGAACCGGCTTATCGGCTGGTCTACCTCTCGGCCCGCGGCGGGCTGGTCGGCACCACGTGCGGCCTCGCCCTGCAAACCCGGCCTTGCGCCGGGTTCGACCTGGAGGGGCTGGACACGATGATCGTCGTCGGCGGCCCGGCGGCCGCCATACCGACACGCGATGCGGAGCTGATCGCCTGGATCGGGAGGGCATCGCGGGCCGCCCGGCGTACCTGCAGCATCTGCACGGGCGCATTCCTGCTGGCCGCGGCGGGGCTGCTCGACGGCCGGCGGGCCGTCACCCATTGGAGCTCGGTCGAGGCGTTGCGCGCCCGGTACCCGGAAGTGCGGGTGGAGCTCGATCCGATCTATGTCCGGGACGGCGACGTGTGGACGTCGGCCGGCGTGACGGCGGGGATAGATCTCGCCCTGGCGCTCGTGGAGGCGGATGCCGGGCGGCGCCTCAGCCTGGCGGTCGCCAAGGAGCTCGTCGTCTATCTGCACCGCGCGGGTGGGCAGGCCCAGTTCAGCCGCATGCTGGCGGTGCAGACCGGCCTGGAGGCGGGACGTGCGAACTCGGGACTGGACGACCTGCATCTCTGGATCGCCGACCATCTGGGCGAGGATCTCGCGGTGGAGCGCCTCGCGGCCCTGGCGGGGATGGCGCCCCGGACCTTCGCCCGCAGGTTCGTCGACCGCTACGCCTGCACCCCGGCCAAGCTGGTGGAGGATCTGCGCGTCGAGGCGGCGAGCCGGCATCTCGAGGAAGGGGACGCCACCATCAAGCAGATCGCCCTCGCCTGCGGCTTCGGCGACGAGGAGCGCATGCGCCGCGCCTTCATGCGGCGCATGGGCATACCGCCCGCGGCCTATCGGGACCGGTTTGCGGCGCCTCACGTCTCCACGTATGTCGCTTCGTAGGCGATCGGAAAACTCACGGACCGTGCGATGAAGCAGTACCGATGGACCTCGTGGTGGATGGCGTCCGCCCGGTCGAGGTCGGTGCCCGCGGCCACGCCGATCCTCGGCTTCAGCGTCGCCCGGACGAAGCGCCCGGCCCCGTCGGGAGCGGTCTCCCCGATGCCCACGGGATCGTCGGAGTAAGCCTGCACGACAATCCCCGCGGCGCTGGCGAGATGCAGGTACCAAAGCATGTGGCAGGCCGAGAGCGCGGACAGCAGCAGGTCTTCGGGATTGGGCAGCGCGGGGTTTCCGCCGAGCAGCGGATCGTTCGAGCACTGGATCACCGGCTTGCCCGGCGTCCGGATGTCCCAGGTGCGGTCATAGCCGCGGTAGCGCCTGGTTCCTTCGCCGCGATTCCCGGTCCACACGATCTGGCAGGTATAGGGGTGTTCCTTCGTCATTCGACGTCCCGTCCGAGTTCGATGCCTGTCCACGCCGCTCAGCGCTCGTCCGGTGCGATGCCCCGGATGCGCTGGGCGAAGCTTTCGATGTCTTCGCGCGACCGCGTCGTGTGCCGCCGCTCCGTGCTCGCGGGATCGTGCCGCAGGCCCAGGCCCGACCCCAACCGCCATTCCGCCACCGGCCGGATGGGCCGGGGCACGAAGTTTCCTCCGCAGGACGGGCAGACGTCATGCAGGACGGTATCGACGCAATCCGCGCAGTAGGTGCACTCGTAGCTGCATATCCGTGCGTCCTTCGCCGTGGGCGGCAGGTCGCGGTCACATAGCTGGCAGTTCGGCCTCAGCTCCAACATCTGCATGTTCCTTCCGGATGCTCCTCTCCCTGCATGCCATAGTTGGCCCGAGGCATAAATGACATCATGCCCTCGAATCCTGCCGCCCGTGTCCGTGGGGCGGAGCAGCATGATAGAGCCGCTGCGCGCCTATGTCCGCGGCGGTGGAATGCCGATCGGTACGAATGCCGGAGCAATGCTGATGACGCCCGATGTCGCCCCCGACGCCCTCTCCAGGAATGCGCGGCCGATCGTCGCTTTTGGCGACGGCAAGGGTATCACTGTGAGAGACCGACAAATCACTGCAGTGGGACGATCCCTGTGGATCGAGGCGGGAAAATTCGGACCTTCGCGGAAGGAAACTCAGGTTCGTGTGCTTGAGCCCCTTTGCGGGCTGCTGTCCTTTCGCCGAACACCCCCTGGCCCGATAACTCGGCCGATTCACACAGCTGTGCTGGCGACGGGCTCGCAGTAATTGTGATCAAGATCGGTCCGCGAGGAATTCGAGCACGAGGGAATTCTTGTCAGCCCCTGCGCGGCAACGCGGCTGACGCTCGTATAGGGTTGGCGAATGTAGTCTGAGCAAAGGCAGTGGATACGAACGTCAGCGACCGCACGGCGCCGCAGTTGGGCGGGCCGGCCCCGAAAACCAAAAGCCCTGCCAAGTGCTTGACTTGGCAGGGCTTCGTGATGGTAGCGGAGGAGGGATTTGAACCCCCGACACAAGGATTATGATTCTTCATCGTATAGTATTCCTTAGTGCGCCCCAGCTCGCCCGAGCATGAAATTCAAAAACCAAATCAACCACTTATATTCTACCCCGATTTCTCACGTTGCCCCGAGTTTCCTTCCCGCTGCTTACTGCGTGCTTACTGGAAACGGTCAGCGCGGGAAGCGGAAACGGCCATGCGGATCACCAAGAGAAGCGTCGACGCGGCGCAGCCGGGAACCCGGGACACGTTCCTGTGGGACGCGGGCGTGAAGGGCTTCGGCCTGAAGGTCACCCCGGGCGGATCGAGGGTCTACATCCTGCAGTACCGGATGCTGGACGGCCGAAGCCGCCGGTTCACGATCGGCAAGCACGGATCCCCCTGGACCCCGGACCTCGCCCGGCAGGAGGCCGAGCGGCTGCTGCGGGCGGTGGCCGAGGGCCGGGATCCGCAGCAGGAGAAGGAGACCGCGCGGGTGAAGGAGACCGGCGACACGGTGGCGGAGCTGTACGAGCTGTTCATGAAACGGCACGTCAGCCAGACCAGGATCGAGCGGGAATACCGCAGCGCCTTCAAGAACGAGATCCTGCCCTATTAGGGCCGCAAGCGCATCGGAACGATCACCAGGCGCGACGTAATCGCTATGCTCGACCGCATCGTCGACCGAGGCACCAGGATCCGCGCCAACCGCGTGTTCGCCTACACCCGGAAGTTCTTCAACTGGTGCATCTCGCGGGACCTGATCGCGACCTCGCCCTGCGTGGGCGTGAAGCCGCCCGCGGAGGAACGAAGCCGCGACCGGGTCCTGTCCGCCGAGGAGCTGCGGTTGGTCTGGCTGGCCACCGAGCGGCAGGACTGGCCGTTCGGCCCGTTTGTGAAGCTGCTGCTCCTGACCGCCCAACGGCTGAACGAGGTGGCGGGCATGCGCTGGTCGGAACTGGACCTGGATGCGGCAATGTGGACGCTGCCGGCCGAGCGCGCGAAGAACGACAAGGCCCATCACGTGCCCCTGTCGGTTCAGGCGATCGCGCTCATCCGGTCCCTGCCCCGCCTCGACGGAACCGATTTCGTCTTCACGACCACCGGCCGGACCCCGATCTCCGGGTTCGGCCGGGCCAAGCAGCGCCTGGACGAGACGGTCCAGACGATCCGGCGTGAGGAAGCCGAGGTCGCGGGAGAATCCTTCGACAAGGCCGCCGCGTTCCCCGAATGGCGTTTCCACGATTTCCGGCGCACGGCGGTTACCGGCATGGCGGAGATGGGGATCGCGCCCCATGTGGCGGATCGCATCCTCAACCACGTCCAGGGCACGATCCGCGGGGTGGCGGCGGTCTACAATCGGCATGCCTATCTCGACGAGCGCCGCAAGGCGCTGCAGGACTGGCCGATCACGTCGAACGGATCGTCGGGGGTAAAGCCAGCCAAGCTGAAGGCGATGGCCTGGACGCGCGAGAGCGGCCGGCGGCCTGATGTGGGGCCTCTGCCCCGGTCCGGGCTTATGATCTATCTTCGGTATCGGCTTCGTCGAGCAGGCGCGCCCGCTCGGCATGGAGCATAAGGAAAGCTGCGATTTCCTCGACGACGACAGCGAGGTCGAGGGGCTCCGTAGCAAGATCCTCCACGAACGCCGCCCATTGCTGGCGTCTCGGCGGGTCGGCTGAGAAATCGGCGGAAAAGGCGTCCGGGCGGATCGCTGGCAGCGGCGTTCCCCGCCGGCGGAAGGTTGCGTGGATAGCCCGCGCGAGCCGATTGGTATCGAACGCGAAGGTCCGGGACAGGACCCAGACGTCGTAGAAATCCTTGAGCCGAGTGTTGGCGCGGCCGAGCGCGACCATGGCCTGGAACTTCTCGGCGATGACCGTCTCACGCGCGTAGGCCCGCAGCCGTGGCGCCGGCTGGCCGAGCAGGACCGGCAGTTCCACCTCTTCCAGGCCGGGCTCGACCGCATCGCCGAAACCGATATCCACGACGACGTTGACGCGGGCTCCCGCGACGAAGGCACGCGTGCGCAGGCGCAGCCCGCCATAGTCGAAGGCTTCCCGGATAGGCTCGACGCGCAGGGCATCCAGATCGTAGGCGACGCCGTCTTCCTGGACCACGGCACAGACATCGCGGAAGACGGCCAGTATCGCATCGGGCGCCGGATCGCCGAAGCCGAGGAAATCCACGTCGCGCGTCGGGCGGTGCGGGTCGGCGAACCAGGTCACCATCAGCATCGCGCCCTTGAGCACGAACCGCTCCCTGTGGGGCGTCAGGCTCAGACGGTAGAGCAGGCGCTCCAGGACGTAGCGCGTCAGCAGAAGATCGAAGGTCTGGCCGGTCGCGCGCGACAGGGTGAGCAGACGCTGGCGCACGGAGGCGCCCATGTTGCGGGGCGGCGGCTTAGCCATCGATGGTCAGGGCCTCGAGATAGGGGCGCATGGCGGGCCAGACCCTGGCATCGGCGGCGATGCGCGCGACCTCGGCCGGCGTGGCCGTGCGGGTACGCAGGGCCGCCTTCAGGCCGCCGATCGCGAGATCCAGCCCGACCTGCCTGCGGTATCGGAACAGATCGACAACAGTGTGGGACGGTTCGGTAATGCGGACCGGCACGCCTTCCACGTCGTGGGTCCGCAGACCGGCCTCCAGGCGCTCCGGCGGGAAGCGGACGAAGCGGATCGGCGGGTGGAAGATGCGGGGCCGCCAGTCCTTCGGACCGATCGCCAGCCAGACCTTCGACGGGATGCGATCGGTGAGCTCGTGGAAGGCGAGAGCCGAGACGAGGCACACGACCCCTCGCGGCACGAGCTTGGCGGCTTCGGCAAGGTCATGCTCGGTCGAAAGCGGGGCGTCGGCGAGCTGATAGAGGCCGCGGCTCAGGCGGACAACGACACCCTCGCGCTCGAGGCGCGATACGCAAGCCGCCGTGACGCCACCGGCGACCAGTTCGGAAAGCCGCGCCATGCCGCGATCCTTCAGCATGCCGACGGCACGTTCCCGTTGGCTCGGTTCCTGCCGGATCATCGGGCCACACCTTCATAAAAAAGCTCGGGTATTATCCCCTCGTATCCGAGGAATACTATCATGGGGATCGAGGTCGATTCAATGCGCCGCCATCCCACCCATGCTTCGGGCAGCGCATTGTGCGAAGAACGAGGGCTGTCCAGTCGCGACCGCCGGAAGGGAAGCTGACACGGAGCGCATGGGGATCTGCATGAATCGCCCCGGGTTTTCCTGAGGCCATTTGGCTCAAGTTACCGGCATGGCGGAAATGGGTATCGCGCCCCATGTGGCGAATCGCATCCTCAACCACGTCCAGGCACGATCCGAGGGGTGGCGGCGGTCTACAACCGGCGTGCCTATCTCGACGAGCGCCGCAAGGCGCTGCAGGACTGGGCCGATCACGTCGAGCGCCTGGTCGCGGGCGACGCCGGCCGAACCAGAGGCGGCGACCGGGACGCACAAGAGCGGCCGGCCGCCTGATGCGGGGACGCCGCCCCGCTTATGATCGGTCCTCGGTATCGGCTTCGTCGAGCAGGCGAGCCGCCTCGGCGTGGGGCATGAGGATGACCGCACGCTCCTCGGGACGGCGGCGAGATCCAGCGCCCCCCGGGGAGCACGGGGTGCTCCCTCGCTTCACGCACTCCTTGTGTTCTACGGCGAGCGGTTCACCCGAGTGCGCGCATGGCAGCATCAGGCTCACGGTCGATGATCCGCAGGAGCGTCCGTGCCGGCCCCTCGGGCTGGCGCCGCTTGGTTTCCCATTGGCGAACCGTTTCGACATTCAGTCCAAAGCGGCTTGCGAACGTCTCGCGAGACATGCGCAGGCGGTTCCGCAGCTCGCGCACGTCCACCTCCGGAACCTCGACAGCAGTAGCCTTGCCGCGGGTCTTGTCTCCCTCGGCAAAAGCCGCAGCATCTTCCAGGCCAGCCAAGATCCGGTCAAAAGCTTCCTTCGCCATCATTCCGCTCCGTATGCGTTGGCAATCCGCTTAGCCACGGCCGCAAGCGCATTTCTCTCCGCTTTCGAGAGGTTCGCCTTTTCGTTCTTGGCAAACAGCGTCAACAGGAAAATGGGCACGTTGCGGCTGTGATAGTAGTAGATCACGCGAACACCTCCGCTCTTGCCCCGCCCCCGAAGAGCGAAGCGGACCTTCCGTATCCCTCCGCCTTCCTTGATGAGGTCGCCACACTCCGGGTCGGCGGCAATCATCGTTTGAAGATCCATGATCTCCGCCTCGGTCAGCAGGTCCATGGCGCGACGCTGGAATTCGGTCGTCTGAACCAGGGTCTGCAACGGCGTGTTCATGGCCCCATCCTATGTCAGTGACACAGTCGCGGCAACCGGGAAACCGTGTCAGTGACACAGATTCGCGCATGATCGCCATTTCATGCGGGGGCACGATCCGTCGTCGCCGCACACCGCGCCTTGCGCGATATCGGCATAATGGTATAATATGATTTATCCATTTATATCAACGAGGCCCGGACGTGATGTTGAAGACGCTGGCTGCCAACCCGCTTCCCGACCCGGCCGATGGCACCCGGCGGCTCTTCCGCAACGTCCAGCCAGGGACCGGATTCCGGGAAAGACACCGCGCGCGCGGCTGCGGCCGGCCGCCGACACCGGTTTGCCGGCCGGCATCACGCCGCATCGGCGGCTCCCCATGACGGATCCGGCACGCGAGGACGGCGTTCGGATGCCGCGGTCGGCCAATCCGCAATCCCAGGTCACCCGCACCGTCGTGGTGCGCGGCCACCGTACCTCCATCCGCATGGAGAGCGTCTTCTGGCACCTGATCGAGAGCATCTCCACGACCGAAGGATTGGGCGTCGACGACCTCCTGTCCGAGATCGACGCGCGGCGCGGCCAGCTCACCCTCACGGCCGCCGTTCGCGTCTTCGCCGTCACCTATTTCAAGGATGCCCCACCACCGCGCTGACCTCTCACCGGCGCCGGCAGGCCGCTCTCGGCCCAGCCGGCGGGCCGGTTGCGTCGGGTGCCGACGATCCCCGCCCGTCCACACAAATCGAACCGAACGATACCGCCATGACAACACCTGCGGCCCCGACCATCTCACCGGTACCCGCGGACGGTGCCGGACGGACAGGCAACCGGCTCGACGACCCTGCGGTGCTGCTGGCGTTGGCCCGGGACATGGAACGCAGCCTGATCGACCTGCAGGGTCCGCTGGACGCCCTCGAGCTGCTCGCCGACGCGCTCGACATCCGTCAGGCGACGGCGCTCGCCTGGCTGGTCTCGACGGCGGCGCGCTCCGCCAGCGAGCTGCGCGGGCAATGGGAGCGGCTGCACGAGATGGCCTCACCCGCGCGCGGGCGCTGACAGGCGCAGACGGGTGGGTTATCGTCCGGCCCGGCACGACCCCGTTCCCGGAGCCAGCCCATGCACGATCTCGGCACGCGCCTGACCCGGCGGCACGACCAGCTCGGCCTCAACGGGGCCGACACCGCGCGCCGGGTCGGCATGAAGTATCAGACCTTCAAGAAGCTGCTGGCCGGCCGGGCCAAGGGCCTGCCCCGGCCCGAGCTGCTGGTGCGCCTGTGCGAGGCGCTCGCCCTCACTCCGGCCCAGGCCCTCGGGCTGGCGCCCGTGCCCGGTCTCGACGACGCAGCAGGCGTGCCGCGGCGCGCGTTGCTGCTGGCCCGCCTGGGCGCCGCCCTGAGGCGCGCCGGCCCGCAGGAGTTCGCCGCCGCCCGCCGGATGCTGGAAGCGCTCTACGCCGGCGACCGGCCGGCCGGCTGAGCCCGGCGGGCGCCGCGCGCCCCCGTCCTGCCCCGCTTCGCTTCACTTCGCCCTGTTCGCGCAGGCGCGCCCTCAAGAGCGGCGGCATGCCGGTTCAGCGTGTCGAGCAGGTCGACCGCGAGCGCCAGTTGCGCGTCGTCGAGCCGGTCCAGGCTTGCCAGCAGGGCACGGACCTCGGCCTCGTGGGAGGGCGGCGCCAGCACCTCGCCGTCGCCCGGCGCCGGCGTCAGGCCGAGCAGCTCGAGCGGCTGCAGGCCGACCACCTCGCACAGGCGCAGGAAGGAGGCGGCCGGCGGCAAGGTCGTCGCCTTGCCCGAGGCGAGCTTCTTGAGCGTCTGGCGGTGCAGGCCGGTGCGGCGCTCCAGCTCGGCCATGGAGAGGCGCAGATGATCCAGCCGGGCGGTCAGGCGGCGCGCGAGAATGTCCATGGCCGCATTTCGCCGATTGTGGGTATCCGGCTCCACGATGAAATTGGAGAATCGAAAATATCCCTATGTGCGACAACCGGCCGCGCAGGGCCGGTGCGGGGAGTCCGTCTATCTTTATATGATTCATCTGGTGTTGTTCGTGTCACCGGCCGGACGGGGCCCGTCCGGCCCGCGCGCCCGATGTCGCGGCGAAGGCACGCCCGGGGAACGGGACCGTGATCGGCGGAACGGGCCGGCGGCACGCGAACGCCCGCGGCGGCCGGAGTCTCACGACGTCCGGGCCGGGGGCGGGCGGAACGGGGATGGGGGCGGAGGCGGCCGGCTCAGGGCCAGCGGCGGCGTTGATCGAGCTTGCGGGCCAGCGCTTCGAGCGCGTGCAGCTCGGCTCGGCGCTCGGCCAACTCGTCGCCGATGCCGGCCAGGAAGTCGGCCACGCGTGGCCGGCGCGACAGCGCGTAGGTGGTCCAGACGTGGTGGAACGCCTGCTCGAACAGGTCGGAAGGCCAGGCACTCATCTCGGCGACGTCGAGGTCGAGGTCGCCGGGTGCCGGCGGCTCCATGTCGAAGCGCCGATGCAGCCGCGCGAGCGCGCGGGCGACCGCGGCCGGATCGCCGGGGGCGAGGCTGGCGCGAACCTGGGCGAGTGCCGCTGGCAGAGTAGCGGCGATCTCGCGGTCAAACGGGATGAGCGGCGCGGGCTCGGCGCTCCATGAAGCGGCGAATGCACGCGTCCGCCGCACGCTCGTTGCGCTCGGCGAGCTCGTCGCGCCAGCTTCGGCGCGGCCGGCCGGACGGGGGTCGGGGTTGGGCATGGGGCAGCCCTCGCTTGCGATCCAGCAGCCAGGCGCGCCAGGCGGCGGCGTGGTCGTGGTAGCGGTAGCCGTTGGCGCGGCAGGCGGCGATGAAGAACTCGGTGAACATCAGCGGGTCGATGTCGGGCCGGCGCTCGCGCGCTCAGGCGACGTCGGTGGTGCTCGGCAGCCAAGTCGGGTCGACCACCCGCGCCCCGGCCCGGCGCTCGCGCCCAATCTGCGCGCCGGCGTTGCGTGGCTCCTCCGGCCCAGCCTTCCCCGCCGCATCCGCTTCGTCCTCAGAGCCGGCGTCAGGCTCGGGCGCGTCCGCGGCCACTTCGCCCCAGGCCCGCTCGGCACCGGCCGACGCGGACGGCCGTTGGCGCGGGCCACCCGGGTGCTGCCGCCGAGCCAAGCGGTAGAGGCAGGTGCGCATGGCGCCGTTCGCGGCGGTGCGCCGGGTGCGCTCGAGGGCGCCGGCCGCCTCCAGGCGGTTGATCACCTTGATGACCCAGGAGCGCGAGCGCTTGAGGCTTCGTGCGAGCACGGCCTGGCTCGGCCAGCACAGGCCCTGCGGATTGGCGTGAACGGCCAGGGCCGCCAGCACCGCGATCTCGTCGGCGCCGAGGGCGGGATCGGCGAACCAGGCGGCGGGAACGATGCCGAAGCGCTCGCAGCGGGTCGCGGTCATGGACGGGCTCTCCCTGTCGGGCGGTTGCATTCTTCCGCTTTAGCCCCGCCTGCCGGTCCCGGTCAAAGCACCCAAGGTTGTCGGAGTTCCCCTCGATTCGCACCGGCTTACGGAAGGTGCCGTCCGGAGATCTCTGTCCCTCTCGGGCGTCGAAGACCGGTTGCGGCGCATGAGCGGTACCCCGTTTGCCTGAAGCGAATGCAACGCCCGCGCGCGATGCGCTGGAAGCGCGCTTCCGGGCGGCCCTGCGGACGACGGACGATCCTGCGCTCCTCCAGGCGATCCGCCTGCCCGCCACGCCCGATTCCCAAGGTGCCGCCCTCAAGGTCCAGTATTACGGTTGCAGCACTGAAGCGACATCTCTCTTGACGGTTTCTTCGGAAAGTGGCGATGCCCGGTGCGATCGTCGAGAACCTGCTGGAGCTGTGGTCAGTGGAGTTGCATGAGCCGTGGCTCGGATCCGTCCCCTATCTCCCATGCCAGCATGGCGGCCTCAGCCTCGTGCTTTCTGGCCGAGCTGCTCGGTCCGGAACGACGCAGGAGAATGGCGACAGGCGAGGGCCTGAGAGCATTCCCCCCTGACGCGAAGCGCTTCTGGGTCACGTCCAACTTCATGCCTGCACTTTGCATCAAGCAGAAATTGAAGGACCGCTTCCGTTTGACCGGGGATGAAATGAGGCGCATCGGGCAGATGCGGGCGGCTTTCCTGCTGCACGATGTCTTCGGTATGAGCTTCGACGAAGTCTCGGACGCCATCGGACGGAAGGCGACGACCTGCCGCAAACTCGCCGGCCGGGCGCGGACCCATATCCGGGAATCCCGCCCAAGGTTTCCTGTAACCCAAGAGCATGGGCTCGAGCTGGCGGCCGCTTTCTTCATCGCGTCGAGAAGCGGCGATCTGAGTGCCCTGTGCACGCTCCTTGCCGAAAGCGTCGTCGTCTACGCCGACGGCGGCGGCAAGGTTCCGGCATCCATGTCGCCGGCGATCGGGTTCGACGCGTCGATGAAACTCTTTCGTGCTCTTGCCCGGTATTTCACGCAATCGCCGTCCCGACTGATCCGCTACGCGACCATCGATGGGCTGCCGGGCTTCATCACGGTCGAAGCAGAGGACATCGTGCAGACGACCGCCCTGCAGATCGAGAGCGGGAAGATCGTCGCAATCTACGTCACGCGCAATCCCGAGAAGCTGCGGCACTTGGCCGACAAGGATGTCGAGTTCCCCACGCCGGCGGAGAGGATCGGTCGATCTGTCCCTACTCCCCCCGGCGCGGCAACTGAGCTTCCTGCTCCTGCGGACAGGCGGCGACGGCGTTGCCTGTCGGCTTGACGGCACGCAAGGTCCGGCATCACGCGGTCGGCATAGGCCCATGGAACCGGCTTCCGCGAGGCGAGGTGAACCGGCCCGCCCCGGTCCACCCGGATACGACGCAGCCTGCCCCGGCTGCGCAGGGGCAATCGGCCCATAGAACCGGGATTCGACTGGCCTCATCCGTTCCCGGCTGCGAGCCCGATCAGTCCGTCTTTTCGGCGACGGCGTCGACCTCGATCAGCCATTCCGGCAGCGCGAGGCCGGCGACCACGACGGCGGTGGTGGCCGGCGGCGCGCCTTTGAAGTAGCGGTTGCGCAGCGCGGCATAGGTCATGATGTCCTCGGACTTGAGGCAATAGGCGTTGAGCTTGACCACGTCGCCGAGATCCATGCCGGCATCGGCCAGGATCGCTTCGATGTTGGTCATGATCTGCTCGACCTGGCCGTCCAGATCACCGGCGATCGTGCCGTCGGGCCGGGTGCCGACCTGGCCGGCGACGTAGAGGCGACGGCTGCCGGCCGGCACCTCGACTCCGTGGGAATACAGGTTGTTCGTCGGCGCGGCCATGGTCGCGGGATTGTGCCTGAGATTGGCGGATGACATGACGGTCTCCCGGTTGGGTGATTGGAAGGGACGGCGTGGCGGAGGCGCTCATCGCACCCGGTCCCACGACAAGGTCGACACCGACAGCTTGCCGTCGATGGGGCTTGGATCGGGACCGGCCACGATCGTCAGCGCGTCGCCTGCGACCGCGAAGCCGCGCACCTGGTCGGTTCCCGTCCAAAGCTGGTTCCACGAGACCTCGACGTGATGGACGACCTTGTCGCCGACGATGGTGTAGCGGCCGGCATAGGCGGTCAGGCCGTCGAACAGCGCGAGGGCCTCCTCGCTGGTCGGCTTGACCGAGGCCGGGAGCTTCCGGTCGCCGGGGACGTTGAGAACGGAGAAGCGGCCGTCGGCCGTATAGGTCAGCAGGCCGCTCGGACGCTCGCCGCGCGGACTGAACGTCTCGCCGGTCTCGACCGTCTGCTGGCGATGCGATCTCAGCCGCCAGGTCCCGACGAGCAGGGCGGCGGCGGATTTGCTTTCGGACACGCTCTTTCCTCCGATGATCGGCTCACGCGCCTGCCTTGGCAGGGCTGGGCTGCCCGCGCAGCGTCGCCGCCGCCCAGCGCGAGGGATGGGCCGGGCCGTACTGGGCGGGGTACTCGATCGGGGCGCCGAGCCGCTCGGCGGCGTGCCACACCCAGCGCGGGTCGTCGAGGAAGGCGCGCGCCATGGCAACGAGGTCGGTCTGCCCGGACGCCACCGCATCCTCGGCGGCCTGGGCATCCACGATCAGCCCGACCGCCTGGGTGGCGATGCCGAGCTCGGCTCTGACGCGCGCCGCGTCCGGCAGCAGATAGCCGGGATGCGAGGCGAAGCGCTGCCCCCCGACCAGGCTGCCGCTCGACAGGCAGACATAGTCGTAGCCGAGCGCCTTGAGCCCCTCGGCGAACGCCAGCGTGTCGTCGAGGGTGCCGCCGCCCTCGATGAAGTCGCGGCTGTTGACCCGCGCCCCGAGCGCGCGCTGCGCCGGCCACACGTCGCGCACGGCCGCCGCGACCTCGAGCGGGAAGCGGAGCCGGTTGCCCAGTGACCCGCCATAGGCGTCATCGCGGCGGTTGGTGATCGGCGACAGGAAGCTGTGCAGCAGATAGCCGTGCGCGGCATGCACCTCGACCACGTCGATGCCGAGCCGGGCCGCGCGCCGCGCGGCGTCGGCGAAGGCGTCGCGGACGCGGGCGAGGCCCGCCCGGTCGAGGGCCTCCGGCACGGGACGCGTATCGTCATAGGCGATCGCCGAGGGGCCGAAGACGGTCCACCCTCCCGCCTCCGGCCCCAAGGCCGCCCCGCCCCTGCCAGGGGACCCGACAGGCCCCCTTGCGCCCGGCATGGGCGAGCTGGATGCCGATCGGCGTGTCCCCGACCGCGCGGCAGAGGTCGAGGACGCGGCCGAGCGCCGCCTCCTGGGCGTCCGTGTACAGGCCGAGGCACAGCGGCGTGATGCGGCCGGCCGCCTCGACCGCCGTCGCCTCGATCATCACCAGCCCCGGTCCGGACACGACATACTGCCCGAGATGCTGGACATGCCACGCCGATGCTTCACCGTTCGGCGCGCTGTATTGGCACATCGGCGAGACGACGACCCGGTTGCGCAAGGTCGCGCCCGACAGCCGGAAGGGCGAGAACAGGACCGACATCAGCCCACCCGTATCCACACGGCCTTGGTGTTCAGATAGTCGTCGAACTGCTGGACGCCGGACTCGCGGCCGTAGCCGCTGCCCTTGTAGCCGCCGAACGGCATCGCGGGATCCATGGCCTGGTAGCAGTTGACCCACACCGAGCCGGCACGGATCGCCTTGGCGAGATAGTGGGCCTTGCCGACATCGCGGGTCCACACGCCGCTGCCCAGCCCGTAGACGGTGTCGTTGGCGCGCCGGGCGACATCCTCGATATCGGTGAAGGGCACGGCGCTGACCACCGGACCGAAGATCTCCTCGCGCGCGATGCGCATGTCGTCGCGGACGTCGGCGAACACGGTCGGCTGAACGAAGTAGCCGCCGGCGAAGACGCCTTGCGCGAGCCGGGTGCCGCCCGCGGCGATGCGCGCCCCCTCCTGCCGCCCGACGTCGAGATAGCCCGACACGCGCTGCAGCTGCTGCTCGGAGACCAGCGGTCCGATCTGCGCCTCCGGGTCGATGCCGTGGCCGACCTTCAGGCTCCTGCCGTAGTCGGCGACCCGCTCGACGAACTCGTCGTAGATGCCGCGCTCGACGTAGAGGCGCGTCCCGGCGCTGCAGACCTGTCCCGAATTGCCGAAGGCGGCCATGGCGGCCCCGGGCACGGCAAGCTCCATGTCGGCGTCCGAGAAGACGATGTCGGGCGATTTGCCGCCGAGTTCGAGGGTGATGCGCTTGAGGTTGCCGACCGAGGCCTGAACGATCTTCTGCCCGGTCTCGAACGAGCCGGTGAAGGCGACCTTGTCGACGCCGGGATGGGCCGCCAGTGCCGCACCGGCCGTTTCGCCATGGCCGGTGACGATGTTGACCACCCCGTCCGGCAAGCCGGCCTCCAGCAGCAGCTCGCCCATGCGCAGCGCCGACAGCGGCGATTCCTCGGCGGGCTTCAGCACCATGGTGCAGCCGGTGGCCAGCACCGGGCCGACCTTCCAGATCCAGGAGACGAGCGGCCCGTTCCACGGCGTGATCGCGCCCACGACGCCGACCGGCTCCCTGAGGGTGTAGGTCACGTAGTCGCCGGGCAGGGAATTGTCGACGGTATTGCCGTGAAGGGCCGTCGCCATGCCGGCATAGAAATGGAGCAGCCCGAGCAGGCGGCGGCGCGAAGCGCGCGTGCGGCTGATCGGAGCGCCCATGTCGAGCGTGTCGATCAGCGTCAGCTCGTCGAAATGCCGGTCGACCAGATCGGCGAGCTTGAGGATGATCTGCTGGCGGTCGTAGGGCTTGAGCTTGCTCCACGGCCCTTCGAAGGCGCGGCGCGCGGTCGCGACCGCCCGGTCGACGTCCTCGCGGTCGCCGGCGGCGACGCTCGCCAGCACCTGGCCGGTGGACGGGTCGACGGTGTCGAAGGTCTTGCCGGAGGCCGCCGCGACCCATCGGCCGTCGATCAGCAGCCTCTTCGACGTTCCGTCGAGGAAGGCGGGGCGAGTGTCGGCTTGCGCATGCGTCGTCACTGTCGGGTCCTTTCTGGTGTCGCGGTAGCGGGGCGGGCGGGCGGCCCGCCCGGAAGGCGGTCTGCCGGCGGTCATCCCTTGACCGAGCCGGCGGTGAGGCCCTGGACCATGTAGCGCTGGAACACGAGGGCCAGCAGAACCGCGGGAATGGCGGAGAGGAAGCCGGAAGCCGCGATCACGGAGTAGTCGATGTTCGCCTGGCCGACCATGCCGGCGATCGTCACCGGCAGCGTCCCCGTCCCCTGCTTCGAGTTGAGCACCTGCGCCACGAGGAACTCGTTCCAGCACAAGACGAAGGTGAAGGCCCCGGCGGCGACGAGGCCCGGCCCGGAGATCGGCAGGATGATGCGGTAGAACACCTGGAACCGCGTGCACCCGTCGATCATGCCGCTTTCCTCGAGCTCGCGCGGCAGCGTCTCGAAGTAGGACTTCATGATCCAGATGGTGAAAGGAAACGTGAAGGAGCAGTAGGCGAGGATCAGGCCGCTCAAGGTGTTCTGGAAGCCCATCTGCCGCATGATCAGGAACAGCGCCGGCATCAGCACCACGACCGGCAGCATGCGGGTGAACAGGATGGCATAGAGCGTGGCGCTCATCAGGCGATGGCGGAAGCGCGCATAGGCGTAGCCCGCGGCACTGCCGACCACAACGTTGATCGCCGTGACGACGACGCTGACGATGATGCTGTTGGCCATCGACGGCAGGATCTGCGCCGTCTGGTGCCGGGCGTGGAAGTCGACGAGGCCGAGGATCTTGGCGTAGTTGTCGAGGCTCGGATGGGGCGGCACGAGCGGCATCGGCCGCATCAGGAGATCGCGCTGCTCGCTGATGCTCGTGATGAACAGCCAGACGAAGGGGCCGACCAGCCACAGCGCGACGACCGCCGCGAGGCCGTAGATCATGGTCGCCGAGGCCCATCGCCTGGAGCGCCCGTGGATTGGAATGGCGGACATCGCGGCGGCTCCCTACTCGGCCCGGAACTTGGCCAGGACGAAGCGGTGATAGACGACGGTCAGCACGACGCAGATCAGGGTCAAGGTGAACAGGATCGCGGTGCCGGGGCCGAACCTGAAGAAGCTGAAGGCGGTGCGGTAGCCGAGCCAGGTCACGGTGGTGGTGTCGTTGCCGGGCCCGCCGGACGTCATCACGTAGATGAGGTCGAGCATCAGGAAGCCGTTGACGGTGGCCAGCACCAGGACCAGGAACATCATCGGCCGCAGCGACGGCAGCGTGACGTGCCAGAGCCGGCGCCAGTAGCCGGCACCGTCGACCGCGGCGGCGGCATGGAGGTCCGGAGAGATGGACTGGAGGCCGGCCAGGAACAGGATCGCCGCGAACGGCGCCTGGTTCCACACGTAGACGACGATCAGCACGTTGAGCGCGGTGAAGCCGTCGCTGAAGAACGCGATGTAGCTGTCGATGGCGCCGAGACGGTAGAGGACGCCGTTGATCGCGCCGAAATCCGCGTCGAGCATGCCGAGCCACAGGATGCCGACGGCGATGCGCGACAGAGACCAGGGAATGAGCAGCATCGCCCTCATCACGCCCCGGCCCCGGAAGTTGGCATCGAGGACCAGGGCCATGGCGAGCCCGAGGACGGTCGCCTCGATCACGAACAGCGCGACGAAATAGACCGTGCGCCCCAGAGCACGCCAATACTCCGGATCGGACATGACGCGGGCATAGTTGTCGAGCCCAACGAAGCGGAAGAACGGTATCCGCATGCCGAAGATGTCGAGGACCGGACCGCTTTGGCTGAGCAGATCGACCTCCGCGAAGCTCAGCCACACGGAATAGGCCAGCGGCAAGAACACGATCAGCGCGATGAGCAGGAGCGAGGGCGCGACCATCCAGGCGGCGAACCATGCCTCCGAGCGCGCCAGCGAGCGGCCCGGCGAAACGCTCCCCCGCGCCCCGCCGCCCCGGTCCGAGACGGCGGGCCCGGACCTGGGTCCCGCCTTCCGCCACACCGCCCACCAGGGCGCTCGCGCTGTCGATGACGCCGAAAGGTCGGAATTGATCATCGTGTCAGGCCAGTTGGTCGTTTCTCGGACGAGGGCTCGCCGGCCGCGCCGGAGCACGGCTCAGGCCAGGGATTTCTGCAGGGCCACGAGAGACTTGATCGCCTCCGGGACGGTGATGCTCTTGCGGATCATGTCGTGGAGGATCGGAACCGAGCGGGCGTCGTATTCCGGATACCAGGCTTCCTTGAAGGCGCTGATGACCTTGCCCTTCTCGTACTGCCGGCGCAGCAGCGGCAAGTCGATCCAGTTGGCGTAGGAGGCGACGACGTCCGGCTGGTCGTAGAGGGCCGGATAGGGATTGTCGAGGCCGGAAGCCAGGGCCCATTGCCGCTGCACGTGCCAGTCCCCGTGGAGATTGGCGCCGACGAACCGCATCAGCTTCCAGCTGCTCTCCAGCGCCTCGGTCCTGGCGTTCAGGACGTAGGAGTCCGTCCACATGTAGGTGTCGCCGGTCTTCCCGGGATACGGCGCCATCTTCGCCTTCTTCGGCGCCAGCAGCGACTCCTTGGTGTCGCCCGCGATCGTCTGCAGATAGTTCGAATGGTTGGTATGGTACGCGTAGCGGCCGGTGAACATCATCCGGTGCACGTCGGTCGTCGACGGCTTGGTGAAGATCTCCGGGGTGACGAGCCCGAGCTCGTAGACGCGCTGCCAGCGCTCCATGACGCGGGCGATGGCCGGATCCTGGTCGATGATCAGCCTGTTGTCGTCGTCGAACACCCTCGCTCCGTCGGCGAAGCAGTCGGTCAGGAACTGCGGCGTCGTCCCCGTCACCGTCGGGTTCCAGTTCGGAAGGAACGGATACTCCGAGATCTTGTCCGTCTTGAGCTTGACGCAGTGCTCGATCAGCTCGTCCCAAGTCGCCGCGGCCTGCTGGAACCCCCCTTGCTGCAGCATGGGCTCGTTGTAGATCATGATGTACATGCCGGTGTAGTACGGCAGGCCGATCAGCTGGCCTTCCTTGTTCGTCAGGCTGGCCAGATTGGCCGGCGCCATCGCCTTCTTGATCGCGTCGACCCCCGGCAGGTCGTCGAGCGCGCGGATCAGGCCGGTCTGCGACCAGCGCTCCCGGAAGGAGTGGAAGCAGTACATGACGTCGACGATGTCGCCGGCGAACGCGCGCGCCTCCAGCGTCTGATGGAATTGCGGCCAGGGCAGCGTAGAATAGTTGACCTGCTCGCCGTACTTCTCGTTGAACAGGTCGACATAGCCTTGAACCATGTCCGGCCGGAAGGTCCAGCCGACGAAGCTGATCGGCGCCGCCGCCCGCGCCGATCCCGACGCCAGCCCGCCGAACGCGGCGGCCAGAGACAGCGCCCCGGCCCCGGCCAGAAATTCCCGCCTGTTGGTCATTCCACCCTCCAGTTTGGATTCTTGATTGCCGTTGCCCCGAGCATACGGGAGTCACCATACGCTTTCAACAGGAATTGGCCGCCGATATTGCTCATATCGCGGATATATGCGCTTAATAGAGCGTTTTCTGCAAACAGAGCGCGGAAAAGCTGCGCCATGCGCGGGCCTGGCGCAGGCCGGTCGGGGAACGGCCCCGGTCCCGCTCGGCAACCGAGGAGAGGCATACGGCATGTACGAGATCGATCCCTCGCGCCTTGATCTTGCCCGCGAGTTCAAGCGCAGGCCGCTCGGCGCCCACAGCCCCGACCTGCAGGCGGTGCTCGACCGCATGCGCAGCATGCCCATCGAGGGCAAGCACTGCCTGATCGTCACCAAGCCCCATGCGCAGTGGCTGCTGGCCCGGATGAGCGGCACGCCGCCGATGCCGGTGCCGGTGCCGGGCATCGTCTTCACCGACCCCGCAGAGGCCGAGTGGACCGTGTTCAAGTTGCGCTGGCAGGCGCTGACCGGCCACGACCTCGCCTCGGCGCTTGTCGAGCCGGCGCTGCCGCCGCCGAGCGCCGAACCGGTCGCGGCCCCCGATCCGTCCCGCGCGATCCTCGCCTACGCCGATACGATCAGCGTCGCGCCGGGACAGACCGTCGACGTCAAGGTCAGCTGCCTCGGCGTCGAGACCTACCGGGCCGACCTCGTACGGTTGCGAGCCCCCCAGAGCGGGCCGGACGGGGAAGGCTATCGCGAGGACGAGGTTCCGACGCCGGCGAGCGGTATCTATCGAGGCCGGGTTCAGCCGCTGCGGCTCGGGTCGCACCTGGTGCTGCCGGCGCTCGAACCGCCGCCGGAAAGCTTCACGGTCCAGGTCCTGGCCTGGCCGACCCGCCTGGCGAGCGGCGAGCAGGCTCTCGTCGGAACGTGGTCGCAGGCGACGCGGCGCGGCTTTTCGCTCTGCCTGGACGCTGCCGGTGCGCTCGCACTGCGCCTGGGCGACGGCGCCGGGTCGGTGGACTACACCACCGGCGTGCCGCTCGTCGAGCGGCACTGGTATCTGCTCGCCGCGAGCTTCGATGCCGCCTCCGGCATCGTGGACCTGCACCAGCTACCGATCGGCGGCCACGGCTTCCGTTGCGACGGCCCGGTCTCCGTCCGGCACGCGGCGACCATCGAGCCGACGCCCGGCGACGCATCGCTGCTGGTTGCGGCCTGGCATGGCGGCGACGCGGACGGGGTTGCGCCCGGCGGCCACTTCAACGGCAAGCTGGAGCGTCCGCGCATCGCCCGTGCCGCCCTCGCGCTTGCGGACATCGAGCGTCTGGCCAGCGACGCCGACTGCCGCGATTTCCGCGACGTTCTGGTGGCCGCTCCGGATTTTTCGCAGGACATCGGCTCGGACCGCGTCGTCGACCTGTCGCCGCGGCAGGGGCATGGCAGCGCCGTCAACCAGCCGACCCGCGCGGTGACCGGACACAACTGGGATGGACGCGTGACGGACTGGAGGCTGGCGCCCGGTCAGTACGGCGCCATCCATTTCCATGAGGACGACGTCGACGACGCCAGCTGGCAGACCGACATCGCGCTGACGATCCCGCAGACCCTGCGCAGCGGCGTCTACGCGATGCGCCTGCGCGGCGACGGCGCCGAGACCCATGTCCCCTTCTTCGTCCGGCCACCGGCCGGCACGGTCGGCGCGCGCGTGGCCTTCCTCGCCCCGACGGCCACTTACACGATCTATGCCAACAACCGCTCCCGCTTCCTGGCCGCGGGAACCGAAATGCTGCGCGGCCACCTCCTCGACTTCGACGTCACCGACATGCGGCTCCTGCAACACCGGCTGGGGCTGTCGACCTACTGCCTCCACAGCGACGGCAGCGGCGTGTGCTACGGCACGCGGCTGCGGCCCATGACCAATTTCCGGCCCAAAGGCCGGCTGTGGAACTTCAGCAGCGACCTGTTCGTGATCGACTGGCTCGAGCAGACCGGCTGCGGCTACGACGTGATCACCGACGACGACCTGCACGAGCACGGCGCCGCGCTGCTGGCGCCCTACCGGACGGTCGTCACCGGCTCGCACCCCGAATACGCCTCGCTCGAAATGCTCGACGCGCTGGAGACCTATCTCAAGGCGGGCGGGCGCATGATGTATCTCGGCGGCAACGGGTTCTACTGGCGCATCGCCTACCGGCCGGGCTGCCCGGGTGTCGTGGAGGTCCGCCGGGCCGAGGACGGAACGCGCGCCTGGAACGCGGCGCCGGGCGAGTACCACATGAGCTTCACCGGCGAGCAGGGCGGACTGTGGAGCCGCCAGGGACGGCCGCCGAACGCGATAGCAGGGGTCGGCTTCATCGCGCAGGGTTTCGACGTTTCTTCGTATTACCGGCGTCGGGCGGACAGCCGTGACCCGCGCGCCGCGTTCATCTTCGCCGGCATCGACGACGAGATCCTCGGCGATTTCGGCCATCTCGGCGGCGGCGCGGCCGGCGAGGAGCTGGACGCCTTCGACGTCGGCCAGGGGTCGCCGGCGCACCCGCTCGTCGTCGCGTCGTCTGAACGGCACCCCGGCAGCTTTCATCTGGCCAACGACGCGGTGCTGGTTCCCAACGCCGCGACGAGCGCCCTGCACAGCGAGAGGGTCCGCGCGGACATGGTGTTCTTCGAATGCCCGAACGGAGGTGCCGTGTTCTCGACCGGTTCGATCGCCTATGCCGGCGCCCTCTCGCACGACGGCTACGACAACAACATCGCCAGGCTGACCCGGAACGTGCTCGAGCGGTTTCTGGACCCCGCCCCCTTCCCGATGCCGGGCCAGGGCCGCCGCTGACCGGGAGCGGCGGCGGCCGACCTGGTTCCGCCGGCCCGGTCAGTGCAGCGGCGGGGCCGACCGCAGGGTCCGGCCGCTGGCGGCATCGAAGAGATGCACCGCCGGCACCTGCGGCTGCAGCCGGACGATGCTGCCCGCCGCAGGGCGCGCACGGTTCGCCGACACCGAGCAGACCTGCGTGCCGGCGACGTCCGCGAACACGAAGGTGTCGGCGCCGGTCGGCTCGACATGCTTGATCCGCGCAGGGATCGCGTCGTCGCCACCGCCGAGCGACAGGTGCTCGGGACGGACGCCGTAAACGACCGGCCGGCCATCCTCCCCTTCGGCGTCCGGCGGGAGCGGCAGGGCGAACCCGCCATCGGTCTCGACGACGGCGCCGGCGCCGTTCCTGCGGATCGCGCCCTGAATGAAATTCATCGACGGCGACCCGATGAACCCGGCGACGAACAGGTTGGCCGGCCGGTCGTAAAGTTCGAGCGGTGCGCCGATCTGCTCGATCCTGCCCTGATGCATGACCACGATCCGGTCCGCCATCGTCATGGCCTCCACCTGGTCGTGGGTGACGTAGACGCACGTCGTGCCCAGCCTCTGATGAAGATCCCTGATCTCTGATCGCATCTGGACGCGCAGCTTCGCGTCGAGGTTCGAGAGCGGCTCGTCGAACAGGAAGACCTGAGGGTCGCGCACGATGGCGCGGCCCATGGCGACCCGCTGGCGCTGGCCGCCGGAGAGCTGGCGCGGATAGCGGTCGAGCAAGGGGGTCAGGCTCAGTATCTCGGCGGCGCGCGCGACGCGGGTGTCGATCTCGGCCGCCGGCAGGCGGCGCAGCGTCAAGGAGAACGCCATGTTCTTGCGCACGGTCATGTGCGGATAGAGGGCGTAGTTCTGGAAGACCATCGCGATGTCGCGATCCTTCGGCGCGAACTCCGTCACCTCGCGGCCGCCGATGGAGATCGCCCCCTGCGAGATGGCCTCGAGGCCCGCGATCGTGCGCAGCAACGTCGACTTGCCGCACCCCGACGGGCCGACGAGCACGACGAATTCACCCTCCGCAATGGCGAGATCGACCCCGTGAATGACGTCGATGTGCCCGAAAGACTTTCTGACGTTCCGAAGCTCTACCGCGGCCATCGTTCGTTTCCTCCGCCCGCCGGCCAGGGCACTTGCCTTGACCGGCGTTCATTTTTGATGTTTTCGGATATTTCCAGCGCCTATAGTACGGAATCCGCCACCATGTGGCAATTTTCCTGCAGGCACCGCGACACCATGAAAAAAACAACCGACACGTCACCCGCTGTGACGATTCAACTCGAAGATAGTACTCTTCAGGCTGGGCTCGGGCGCCCGGCCCTGGGAAAACCAGCAGCGAGGAATGCAGTGCCGGTCTTGGACGACATCGACGTGGGCATCATCGACTACCTGCATAAGGACGCGCGCGCGCCGGCCAAGGCGATCGCGGAGACGCTCAACGTCCCCGAATCGACGATCCGCAGCCGGCTCGCGCGGCTCGTGGACTCCAACGTCATCGAATTCGTCGCCCTGACGAACCCACTGCATCTAGGTCACTCCGTCTGGGTCATGATGGAGATAGAAGTGGTGACGCGCCGCATCCGCCAAGTAGCTCGCGAGTTGACGGCGATCCCCGAGATATATTTCGTCTATATCACCACAGGCAGTTTCGACATATTCGCTGGAGCAACTTTCATCGACAATACCGAGTTCGTCGATTTCGTCACGAACCAGCTCTCAAAAGTCGACGGAATCGTCCGCGTCAACACACGCACCATTCTCGAAGTCCACAAGCGCGTCTTCAAGTTCAGGCCCCGCGCTTCGGCGGTACGCAGCTCCAAGACACCGCGCAAGAGCACCGTCCAGACACGCTGAGACATCATGGCGCGCCCCCTCGCGGCGGCGGCGGGGCCGGCGCCTCGCGCGCCGCGAGGGCGGCCGCCGCCTCGACGGGACTGACCTGCCCGTCGAGGACGCGCTCCACCCAGTCGGCCAGGGCCGCCCCGAAGGGCTCGCCGGGATCGAGATAGGGAGCGAGCAACGCCGCGCCGAGTTCGCGCGCGACCAGCGAGCGGATGCGGGCGCGTCGGCGTGCCCGCATCCGCTCGCCCGCCTCGCTCCAGGCGAGAAAGGCATCGACCGATGCCGCCAGCTCCGGGATGCCCTCCCCCTTGCCCGCGCTGACGAGGAGCGTCGGCGGACGCCAGACCGTCGCCTCGCGGCTCGGATCGCCGTGCCGGGACATCAATGCCCGGCGCCCTGGCGAGGTCGCCGGCTGCGGTCCGTGGAAGCCGGGGGATACGGCGTTGACGCCCGGCTCGCCGGCATAGGCGGCGGACAGGGCCGTGTCGATCTGCGCCGCGGTCGCGACCGCGCCCGGCAGGTCGGCCTTGTTGACGACGTAAAGGTCGCCGATCTCCATGAGCCCGGCCTTGGCGGCCTGCACGTGGTCGCCGAGGCCCGGCACGCCGACGACGACGGTGCAGTCCGCGGCATCGGCGATGGCGACGTCCGCCTGACCGGCGCCGACGGTCTCCAGCAACACGCGATGGAAGCCGGCCTCGCCGAGAACGGCCAGGACGTCCCAGACGGCCGCGCTCAGGCCCCCGCCCTCGCCGCGCGCCGAAAGGCTGCGGACATAGACGCCCGGCAGGTCGGCGCTGCGGTCCATGCGCACGCGGTCGCCGAGCACGGCCCCCCCTGAGAACGGGCTCGCCGGGTCGACGGCGAGCACCGCGACCGGCTCGCCCGCCTGCGCCCAATGGGCGGTCAGCGCGTCGACGAGGGTGGATTTTCCGGCTCCGGGCGGCCCGGTGACGCCGACAACGCGAGCCGCCCCACCGGCCCGATAGGCGCAGGCCAGGATCTCGCGATGCCCGGCGGCGCGGTTCTCCACGACGCTGATCGCGCGCGACAACCTCCGGACCGAGGCGGGGTCGGCGGCTGGGCCCGACCGCGCGGTCATGGCACGTCGACGAGCAGGGCGTCGCCCTGGCCGAAGCCCCCGCAGATCGCCGCCGCGCCGAAGCCGCCGCCGCGCTGCCGCAGCGCGCTGACGAGGGTCATGGCGACGCGCGCGCCGCTGGCGCCGAGCGGATGCCCGATGGCGACCGCTCCGCCGTGCCTGTTGGTCCTGGCGCGCAGCCGGTCCGCGGCGGCCGCGTCGCCGTCCGCGAGGCGGAGCGTGCTGACCAGCGGCGTCGCCGCGAACGCCTCGTTGATCTCGATCAGGTCGAGGTCCCGGGCAGTGCGGTCGGCGGCCCGCAGCAGCTTGGCGATGCCGATGGCCGGCGTGTAGGAGCCCGATGTCGGGCCGTCGGCCACCTGGGCATAGTGGCTGATGCGCGCCAGAACCGGCAGGCCGCGCTCCTCGGCGAACCGCCGGGACACCAGGAGCAGGAAGGCGGCGCCGTCGTTCAGGCCCGGGGCGTTGCCCGCCGTGATCGTCAGGCTGCCATGGACCGTCGCGAGCGCCGCCAGCTTCTCGGCGGAGGTGTCGCGGCGCGGCGATTCGTCGGCCACGACCCGCGTGGTGCCGCCTTTCGCGGCCGGCGCCTCGACCGCGATGCGCTCGGCGTCGAAGTACCCGGCCGCCTCGGCGGCGAAGTAGCGCTGGTGGCTGCCGAGCGCCCAGGCGTCCTGGGCCGCCCGATCGATACCGTGGCTCAACGCCTCCTGGGACGTATAGGCGGCGATCGGCACGTCGACCGTCGGCGTGCGCAAGGTCAGCGGATCGGCGACCGTCACCGGCCCGACCGCCCCACCCCGCCGCCGCGGCCACAGCAGGGGCGTGGCGCTCAGAACGTCGACACCGCCGCAGATCACCACCTCGGCGAGACCGAGGCGGATGTCGCGCCAGCCGATACCGATCGCGCTCATGCCCGAACAGCAGGCCCGGTCGACGGCGAGCGACGGCGTCGTGTCCGCGAGACGCGACAGCAGCACCGCCTGGCGGGCCGGCGTCAGCGTCGCGGCGGCGATCATCCCTACGCCCATGTAGACCGCTTCCACCTCCGACGCCGAGAGCGCGCTGCGGTCGAGCAGCGCGTCGATGGCCAGAGCGGCGAGGCGTGGCGCCGAGACGTCGGCGAGGACGCCGCCGAACCGGCCGAAGGGCGTGCGGGCGAACGCCGCGACGACGACGTCATTGTGCTGCGACATGACCGTCCTCGCGCGAAAGCTGGGCGAGGCGGGCGCGCAGAAGCCCCTTGTCCACCTTGCCGTTTGGGTTCTTGGGCAGCGCCTCCTCGATCAGGAAGCGCTTCGGCGTCTTGAAGCCGAGAATGTCCCGGCAGCCGGCCCGCAACGCCTCGGCGGAAAGACGGGCACGCGGCGCCGGTGCCACGAAGGCGACGGCGATTTCGCCCCATTCGGCATCCGGAACGCCGATGACCGCCGCTTCGGCGACATCGGCGAGGCTCGTCAGCACCGCTTCGATCTCCTGCGGATATATGTTGAAGCCGCCGCTGATCAGCATGTCCTTGCTACGGCCGGTGAGCGTGATCAGGCCGTCCTCGTCGATGCGGCACAGGTCGCCGGACCACAGCCAGCCGCCGCGCAGGACCGCGGCGGTCTCTGCCGGCAGGCGCCAGTAGCCGTCCATGACGTGGTCGGCGCGCACCGTCAGCTCGCCGATCTCACCGGCGGCGACCGGCGTTCCGTCCTCGGCCCTGGCCACGATCTCGACGAAGCTGTACGGGCGGCCGATGCAGCCGACACGGGGCCGGCCGTCGGAATCGAAGTGGTCCTCGGGCGACAGGAAGGCGCAGGTCATCATCGCTTCCGTCAACCCGTAGTTCTGGGTCAGGATCGGGCCGAACCGCTTCAGGACCTTCTCCAGCGTGTTGCGCGGGATCGGCTCGGCGCCGTAGCCGATGGCGCGCAGGGACGAGGTGTCGGTCCGGTCGATGTCGGGGTGGTTGACGATGCGCGTCAGCGCCGTCGGCACGCAGGTGAAGACGGTCACGCCCAGCCGGGGAATGGTGTCGAGCAGCCCGTCGACGCCGCCCTCGACGATCACGTTGGTCGCACCGCGCAGGAACCACGGCGTCACGTAGGTGCCGCTGGCGTGGGTGAGCGGACCGATATGGGCGAGAACGTCGCTGCCGCGGATGTCGCGGTCGACCAGCATGTTGCGGGTCACGGCGAGCCAGTGCCGGTGACGGAGCATCACGCCCTTCGGCCGCCCCGAGCTGCCCGACGTGTAGTTGATCGAGGCGATGTCGTCGGGCACCGGGCACCGTCCGGCCAGGGCTTGAATCAGCTGGTCGCCAGGGGGAGAGAGAAGTTCGTCGAAGGACGGCCCGCCCTGCGCGGCACCGCCGTCCACGGGGCAGGTCCAGGTGGCGGTAGCCGCCAGCCGCGGCGAAGTGCCGGCGTCGCAGAACACGGCGGCGGCGCCGCAGTCGGCGACGATCGCCGCAGCCTCGGCCGCGGTCAACCGGGCGTTCATCGGCACGCGCACCAGCCCGGCACGCTCCAACGCGCTCTGGAGGAACAGATACTCCGGCCGGTTCGCCATGAACAGGCCGACCCGGGCGCCGGACGGCAGCGCGCGCGCCAGCCGCGCCGCCAGCGTGTCGGCGAGCCGGTCGACTTCCTGGAAGGTCCAGCGGCGCTCGCCGCAGATCAGCGCGGTGCGCTCGGCGAAGCGACGCGCCGCGCGCCGGGTCAGGGTCGCAAGCACGGGGGGCGTGGCAGCGTCAGGCATGGGATGTCTCGGCCATCAGGTAATCGACGATCTCGGAAACCGAGGTGCCCGACAGGAAGACCCGCGACACGCCCGCCTGCGTCAGCCGCGGAATATCCTCCTGGGGGATGATGCCGCCGGCCATGATGCGGATGTCGTCCGCACCGCCCTCGTCGAGGAGATGCCGCAGGCGCGGCAGGAGCGTCATGTGGGCGCCGGAGAGGATGCTGACGCCGATCCAGTCGACGTCCTCCTCGATCGCGGCGCGGGCCACCTGCTCCGGCGTGCGGCGCAAGCCCGTGTAGATGACCTCCATGCCGGCTTCGAGCAGCCCGCGGGCGACGACGCGGGCGCCGACGTCGTGGCCGTCGAGGCCGACCTTGGCGATGAGGATGCGGATCTTGCGCTTCGAGGAGAGTAAGGACATGGCAGCCGATCAGAAGTCCGTTGACGGCGAGAAGTGACCGAAGACGTCGCGCCAGACATCCACGATCTCGCCGACCGTCGCATAGGCGCGCACAGCCTCCAGCACCGAGGGCATGACGTTGGCGCCGCTCTGCGCCGCCGCGCGCACCTCACGCAGCGCCGCGGCGACGCGCGCGCCGTCGCGTTCGGCCCGCACGCGATCGAGACGCGCCAGCTGCTCGCGCGCAAGGCTCGGATCGATGCGGAAGGCCGTGTTGGCGACGTCGGGCTTCTGGGGCCACAGGTTGACGGTGACCCAGGGCCGCCGGCCGGTATCGATGGCCTTCTGGCGGCGGACCGCGCCCGTCGTCATCAGCTGCCGGCCGAACCCGTCCTGGATGACCGGGAGTGCTCCGCCTCTGGCCTCGATGACCTCCAGCGCGTCGAGGATCTGCCGCTCGACCTCGTGGGTCAGGGTCTCGACGTAGTAGGAGCCGCCGAGCGGATCGATCGTGTCGGCGAAGCCGTGCTCGTGGGCGATCACCTGCTGGGTGCGTAGCGCCACTTTCAGCGACGCTTCGCCCGGGGTCGACACCGCCTCGTCATAGGAGGCGATATAGACGTAGGAGGCGCCGCCGAGCACGTAGGCGAGCGTGCCGAAGCCGATGCGCGCGACGTTGTTGAGCGGCTCTTGCAACGCCTCCTGGCCGTGGCCGTAGACCGTGGTGCGCAGCGCCATGGCCTCGGCACGCGTGGCGCCGTAGCGCTCGCGCATGCGCCGCGCCCAGATCCGCCGCAGGGCGCGGAGATTGGCGATGGCGACGAAGAAGTCGTGCCGCTCGTCCGGGAACATGTGGATGAGCGGCGCCACGTCGTCGATCGAATGGCCGCGCGCCAGGAGATCGTCGATGTAGTGGCCGGCATTGGCCAGCGCGATGGCCGTTCCCAGGCTGGAGCCGGCGCCGCCGGCATTGATGTGATTGACGCACACCGTCATGGGCGACCATCCGGGCGCGTTGGCGATGCACCATTCGACGGCGTCGCAGGCGAGCTTGGCGGCCGGCGCGGCGGGCAGGATCTGGGTGCCGCGGGCGATGTATTCCTTCAAGGGGTCGTTCTGCAGGTTGACGACGTAACGCGACCACGGCACGCCCTGCTTCTCGCCGAGAGCCGCGAACAGGGCGAGCACGATCGGGCCGATGGAGTTGCCGAGCGTCCCGACACGCTTGAGGCCGTCGAGCGGAATTCCCTCGAACAGGAGCTCCATGTCGGCGAGCGAGCTGACCGCGACGCCGACCTGCCCGACCTCGGCCGTCGCCATGGGGTGATCGGAGTCGTAGCCGCATTGGGTCGGCAGGTCGAAGGCGACGAGGATCTGCTCGACGCCCCAGTCGAGCAGCGTGCGGAACCGGCCGTTGCAGACGCGCGCCTCGCCGAATCCCGAATAGGCGGAGACGACGAAGCCTTCGCCCCGGTTCATGGCGCCGCGGTCGCCGCGTGTGAACGGATACTCGCCCGGAAAGCCGAGATCGGTCCGGTAGTCGAAGCCGGCGGCCTCGAGGTCGGCCGGTGTGTAGAGCGGCTTCACGTCGATGCCGCAATCGGTGACTGGGGCCGGTCGGCCGAGGCCCCGCGCCGCATCGACGGCAAACGTCCCGCCCAGCCAGCGCGCCGTCTCTTCGGCGATCACATCCGCCTTGCTCGCAGCAGGAGACGGGCTCCCCCGCGCTTCGTCGGCAACCGGGAACTTGGAAGCGGTCACGACTTCATCCTCTTGCTGGCTTCCCGCAGGCGGCCGGGAACGGGGGCACTGGCTGCGCTTGGCACAAAATCCGGCTGGCATGATTGCGCTTTCAGTGATATTGGTCAATAAGAATTGCTTTTTACGCCGATTTTTGCGGCCAACACGGCGGAAAACCCGAAAGCGGCCAAGCCCGATCCCTCCTGGCGGATCGGAACGGTCCTCGCATTGCCGATGGGAGGGATGTCACGATGCTGTCGAGACGGTTCATACTGGGCGGGGCCGGCGCGCTCGCCGCCAGCGCCATCGCCGGCAGGAGCCGGGCCGAGTTCCGGCCGAGCCCCCGCTATCCGGATCCCGCCGTGCAGGCGCTCGATCCGAGCTTCAACAAGTACATCGTGTTCTTCGCCGCGGTGGAACGGATCGCGACGGGCGAGACGCGCTACACGGAGGGGCCGGTGTGGTTCGGCGACGGCCGGTACCTGGTGTGGAGCGACATCCCCAACAACCGGATGCTGAAGTGGGACGAGGCGACCGGCATCGTCAGCGTCTTCCGCGAACCCGCCAACTACGCCAACGGCAACACGCGCGACCGCCAGGGACGGCTCATCACCGCCGAGCACGGGCGCCGTGTCACCCGGACCGAATACGACGGCTCGATCACGGTGCTGATCGACGCGTTCGAGGGCAAGCCGCTCAACTCGCCCAACGACGTGGTGGTGGCCTCCGACGATGCGATCTGGTTCACCGACCCGCCCTTCGGCATCAGCGGCCACTACGCGGGCAACCAGGCAAAGGCGGAACTGCCCAACAACGTCTACCGCCTCGACGCCCGCACGGGGCGCGCGACGGTGGTCGCCGACGATGTCGCGGCTCCCAACGGCCTGTGCTTCGCGCCGGACGAGAAGAAGATGTACATCGTCGATTCCTTCTCCAGGCCGGTGAGCATCCGCGTCTACGACGTCGTCGGCAACGGCACCCGGCTCGCCAATGGGCGCGTGTTCTTCACCTGCGGCGAGGGCGAGGCGCCCGACGGGATCCGGTGCGACGTCGACGGCAATCTGTGGTGCGCCTACGGGGCCGTGAAGGAGGGCATGGACGGCATCCTGGTCCTCTCGCCCGAGGGCCGGCCGATCGGCCGCGTCGCCCTGCCGGAGCGCGCGGCCAACCTGTGCTTCGGCGGCCCGAAGCGAAACCGCCTGTTCATGGTGACGGGCCGGGCCGTCTACGCGCTTTTCGTCAACACGCAGGGCGCTCTGGGCGGCTGAGCCGCCCGATCGCTCTCAGGAGGCAGGGACCATGAGTGAGCGGACGACACCCCCCGCACGGGCGGCCGGACACGCCGCAGGCGGCAGAACCGGCCTCGTCGCCACCTGGCGCCTCGTGGGCCATCTGCAGGAAGTGGTCGAAACAGGAGAGAAGGAATATCCCCGCGGACACGCCCCGCAGGGCTTCCTGACCTATACGGCGGACGGCCGCTTCTCCGTCGTCAACGTGCCGGGCGGGCGCGCGAAACCGAAAGGCGTTTCTCCTACCGACGAGGAGGCCCTCGCCCTGTTCAAGGGGCTGACGGCCTATGCCGGGCGCTACAGCGTCGATGGCGACAAGGTCGTCCATCACGTCGAGGTTTCCTGGAACGAGACCTGGACGGGTACCGACCAGGAGAGGCGCTTCAAGCTCGACGGCGACGCCCTGACGATCGTGAACGGGCCGATCCTCAGCCCCTGGGACGGCAGGAGGATCATCGCGACCATGACCTGGCGGCGTGTGCAATGAGCCCTTCGAAGGACCGGCCGGGCGGCCTGGCGTCTATAACGGGTGGTGGCAGGCGACGGCCCGCCCATCGAGCGGGCTCATGTCCGGCATGGTCCGGCGGCAGAGCTCGGTCGTCCGGGCGCAACGTGGATTGAAACCGCAGCCCGGCGGCGGCGCCGTCGGGCTGGGGAAGTCGCTTTTGAGCTGCAGCGAAGGAAGCTGCATTCCCGGTTCCGGCCGCAGGACCGCGCGCAGCAGTTCGCGCGTGTAGGGATGATGCGGTGCCGCGAAGATGCCGTCGGTCGTTCCCACCTCGACGATGCGTCCGAGATACATGACCGCCACCCGATCCGTCAGATGGCTCACCACGGCAAGGTTGTGGGTGATCAGCACGACGGTGAGCTTGAAGGCCCGATGCAGGTCGGCGAGGAGGTTGAGGATCTGCGCCTGCACCGAGACGTCGAGCGCGGAGGTCGGCTCGTCGCAGACGAGTATCTTCGGTCTGCCGACTAGGGCGCGCGCGATCGCCACCCGCTGGCGCTGGCCGCCGGACAGCTGGGACGGATACGCGTTCGCCAGGTACCGGGGAAGACCGACGGCGTCCATGATCTGGTGCACCGCCGCCATGCGCGACCGGGAGGTTTCTCCCCCCTGCACGTCGAGCGGCGCAGCGACGATGGCCGCCACGGTCTTGCGGGGGTTGAGCGAGGAATAGGGATCTTGGAACACGGGCTGGATCAGCCGCGCGCGCTCGAGCCGGCCGTAGCTCGATATCGGCCGGCCGGCGACTGTGATCGTGCCGGCGCTCGGCTCCTCGATGCCGATGAGGAGGCGGGCAAGCGTGCTCTTGCCGCAGCCGGACTCGCCGACGAGGCTGAGGATCTCGCCCTCCTCGACCGCCAGATCGATGCCGCGCAGGGCCTGCAGGACGGCACGGCGCCGCAACCCGCCCCCGAGGTGGTACGCGCGCGTGACGCCGTGAATGTCGATCAGGCTCATCTTCCCCTCATGAGGTGATGGGGCGGGTCCAGGCGTCCGGCGCCCGCCCGCTGCCGTCGAGCGGCAGGGCGCACCGCATGGTCCGGCCATCGGGCGCGGTGCGCAGCGCCACCGCCCCGACGCCGCAGGCCTGATCGGCGTAGGGGCAGCGGTCGAGAAAGCCGCAACCGGTCCGGACCGCGTCGGGGCGGGGCACCATGCCCGGAATAAAGCCCAGCGCCGCCCGGCGCCCGACCTTGCCGGGCACCGGGATCGAGCGCATGAGGCCCTCGGTGTAGGGGTGGCGCGGCGCTCCGATCACCGCGGCGGCGGTGCCGGTTTCGACCACCTCGCCGCCGTACATGACGACGACGCGATCCGCAACGCCGGCGACCACGCCGAGATCATGAGTGATGATGACGAGGCCGAAGCCGGTTTCCTTCTGGATATCGACGAGAAGCCGGAGAATCTGCGCCTGGATCGTGACGTCGAGCGCGGTGGTCGGCTCGTCGGCGATGATCAGGTCCGGCTCGCAAAGCAGGGCGGTCGCGATCATCACGCGCTGACGCAGCCCGCCGGACAGCTGGTGCGGATACTGCCGCAGCCGCTCGTCCGGGGAGGCGATTCCGACCCTGGCCAGCATGGCGGCCATGCGCCCCGCCGTCGCCGAGGCGGGGCGGTGCTGTCGCAGAATCTCGGCGATCTGGTCGCCGATCCGGTAGCACGGATCGAAGGCCGTCATCGGGTCCTGGAAGATCATGGCGATGCGCTTGCCGCGTATCGAGCGCCATTGCCGGCTGCTGAGGCCGATCAGGGACTGTTGCGACAGCGCGATGCGGTCGGCCGCCAGCCTGGCGCCGCGCGGCAGCAGCCCCATGATGGCCAGTGCCGTAAGGCTCTTGCCGCAGCCGGACTCGCCGACGATGGCGACCGTCTCCCCCCGGGCCACGGCCAGGTCGACACCGCGGACCGGGCGCAGCGTGCCGTCGGCGGTCGGGATGTCCAGCGTCAGGTTTCGGATGTCGAGCAGCGGCACCATGGCGTCAAGCCCGTCCTTCCGGCGTCGTCACGTCGCGCAGCGCATCGCCCAGGAGATTGATCGACAAGATCAGCAGCACCAGGGCCGTGCCCGGAACCGCGATCAGCCAGGGCCGGAACAGGAACTGGCTTTTCGCCTCCGCCACCATCAGCCCCCAGGAAGTCAGCGGCGGCTGAACGCCGAGACCGAGAAAGGTCAGGGTCGCCTCCATCAAGATGGCGCGCGCGAGCTCGATCGTGCCGATGACGATCAGCGGCCCGGTGATGTTGGGCAGGATCTCGTGGAGCAGGATCGCCGGCGTCGAACAACCGATCGACTTCGCCGCGACGACGAACTCGCGCCGGACGAGCTGCTGGGTCGCCGTCCGGGTGACGATCACGAGCCGGTCCCACAGCAGACCGCCGATCACAATGACGAGGAGCGGCAACGACTGCCCGAGGACGGATACGGCGACCAGGGCGACGAGCACGACGGGCAGCGTGAGCCGGACGGTGAGCAGGAAGTTCACCGCCTGGTCGAGATACCCGCCCCAATAGCCGGCCGCGATCCCGAGCGTCACGCCGATCAGCGTCGACAGGACGATCGTCGCGAAGCCGACCAGCAGCGAGATCCTCCCCCCATACAGCAGCAGGGCGAAATAGTCGCGACCGAGATGGTCGGTGCCGAGAGGGTGCTCCCAGCTTCCCGACGCCGCCCAGACCGGGTTCGCGAGTCGATGCGACAAGTCCTGCGTGGCGGGGTCGTAAGGGGTGAGCAGCGGTGCGGCGAGCGCGGCCAGGACGAAAAGGAGAAGAATGCCGCCGCCGATCCAGAACCCGGGATGGCGCAGCGCACGGCGAAACGCGATCCGGCCCGGGGACGGCACGGCCGCCGCTGCCCGGCCAGACGCAGAAACCGCTGGGGTATCGTTCGCGATCGTACTCACCGGATGCGGATCCTCGGATCGAGTGCGGCGTTGAGCAGGTCGGCGGCCAGGGTCAGCAGGGCATAGGATCCCGCGATCACGACCAGGATCGCCTGGATCACCTCGATGTCGTGGCGCCGGATCGACAGCCAGGCGAGATTGCCGATGCCGTTCATCGAGAACACGGCCTCGATCACCACCGACCCCCCAGCAAGTAGCCCAGTTGCACGGCCGCCAGCGAGACGACCGGGACGATGGCGTGACGAAGCCCGTGCCGGATGACGACGCGCCAGGCCGGCAGCCCGTAGGCGCGCGCGGTGCGGACATGATCGGATTGCAGCACGTCGAGCATCCCCGAGCGCGTCAGGCGCATGATCGCCGGCGCGGCGTAGTAGCCCAGCGCGACCGACGGCAGGATGAAATGGAGCCAGGTCGCGCTGCCGGAGATCGGAAGCCAGCGCAACGCCACGCCGAAGGCGTAGATCAGCACCAGCGCGGACAGGAAGGACGGCATGGCCTGGCCGGCGACGGCTACGACCAGCGCCGCGCGGTCGACCAGGCTGTTCGGGCGCAGCGCGGCGACCACCCCGAGCGGCACCGCGACCACCAGCGCGAAGAGCAGGGACAGGATGCCGAGCCGGGCGGTGACGGGGATATGCCGCGCCAACACCGACCCGACCTCCTCCTTCAGGTAGGTGGAGCGCCCGAAGTCGCCCTCCACGAACCTGCCGACCCAGTTCAGGTACTGCTCGTGGAACGGGCGGTCGAAGCCGTAGAGCCTGCGGATGCTGGCAATCTCGGCCTGCGACGCCTTCTCGCCCGCGATCGCCACCGCCGGATCTCCGGAGAGATGCACGAGCGAGAACGAGATCATCGAGGTAACCACGAGCACCAGGGCTGTCACGATCAGCCGCTTGACGACGAAGGCGCCCATGCCGGTCCTCCCTGACGATGCAGCGGGTCGCGGCCACGGCCGCGACCCTGTCTCCAGCAGACCTCGTTCACTTCCATCCGGCGAGATAGAAGTGAGCAATCTCGTCCGGGGTCACAGTATAATCGAGCTTATCATTGAATGCGTAGGCACGCCCATAGGTGAAGAGAGGAATGGAATACGCTTGATCGTTGATTTTTTCCAATGCCTTCTCGTACAGCTTATTTCTCTCGGCGACATCCATCGTGCTGTCGGCGGCTTCGAGCCAAGCCGTTACCTCCGGGTCGCGAGCATAGTCGTCAACGCCACCCCTGAAATAGAGACTGACCGATGCGGACGCATCCTGCATGCCCTGCGACCCCCAGGTCAGGTGCGCCATCTCCGCCTTGCCCTCGATGACGAGGGGCCGCAACGCAACGTTCTGGATGAAGCGGAAATCCGGCCGGATGCCGACGGCGCGCAGATAAGCCAGGACCGCTTCGGAATAGGCCCGGTCTCGATAGGCGTAGAAGGGGAGGTCCAGGCCGTCGGGATAGCCCGCTTCGGCAAGAAGTTTCCTTGCCTGCTCGGGATCATAGTCCCATTGCGTGACGTCGGCGGTGCAGCCGACCTGGTCCGGGTGGCACATCGACCTCAGCACTTCGGCGGAGTTGCCCACCAGCTTGGCGATCGCCTCGCGGTCGATCGCGTGGAAGATCGCCCGCCGGACCCGGACATCCTTCAAGGGCGTGTCGCCGGAGCGGCCGGCGGCATCCAGGGCCAGGAAGGACATGCGCGTCGTCGGTGCCGTCTCCACCGTCACGTCGCCCATGCCGGCGAGCTGCTCGACGTTCTCCGGCGGCACGCCCCAGATCCAGTCGATGCTGCCGGTCAGGAGCTCTGCGAGCTGCGCCTCGCTGTCGCTGACGGTACGGTAGACGATCTTGCCGATCGTCGGCTGGCCTTTGGGCCCTCCCTGGAAATAGTCCGGGTTCTTCTCGAAGGTCGCGGAGGTGCCGGCCTCGAAGCCCGTCATTCTGTACGGGCCGGTGCAGACCGGGCGGACCGCTCCCCAGTCCCGCCGCATCTCGCCGGCGGCGTTGGTGACGCTCGGCGCCTTGTCGTAGTGGCCGGACGGGTAGATCGGGGTATTGCCGGACAGGAACTCGAGGGCCGCCGGCGTCGGCGCCTTGGCCACGATGCGCACCCGGTGGGGGCCGAGCGCCTCGACGCTGTCCATCCAGTCGACGGCCAGGCGGACATTGATGCCGCTGTCGGGCTTCATCACGTGCCGAAACGTCTGGACCACGTCCTCGGCGTCGAGATCGGTGCCGTCGTGAAACCTGACGCCCTCGCGCAGGTCAAGCTCGAGGGTGACGTCGTCGACCCATCGATAGGACTCGGCAAGCAGAGGCTCGTAATCGCCGGATATCGGATCGCGGTAGATCAGGGAGTCGCAGTTGTACAAGGTCGTGATGACGACCTCCCGCAAACCCTGGTAATAGATATCGAACGTGTCTATTTCGGTCGCGGTGACCCATGTCAGCGTGTCGTCGTCCTTCCCGGCCTCCGCGACCGTCGGCACCGCTGCCAGGGCCAAGGTGTTGCAGACGAGCAGCATCGGCAAACGTTTCGGCATCGTTTCCTCCCATGCATCGGCTTCGCCGCCATCCGGCCTTGCCGGCCTGTCCGCGACCACCGTTGTCGTTCTCGGCCATGGCGGCCCGCCACCGGCGGCAGCTGCGCTAAGGAGTCCGGTACGGAGGGCCACCTGCCGATGAGCTAATAAGATTGCCGAATACGCGGTTTCGGTCAACTATAATTGCTATATCAGCGAGATTGCCGGCCATAACCCGCGGAATGAGTGGTGTTGTCCGGAATGATGCGGGCAGGCAACGGTCCGCTCGCTGGTCAGCATGTCGAGCGCCGGCCAGCCATCGAGCGGCCGGCCCGGATCGGGCCAGTCCAGCGATAGGGCTGCGCAGGGAAACCCGCTA
>NZ_DASYHS010000173.1:0-59486 GCF_035998295.1 Arenibaculum sp.
TCTCGTGCGCGACTACGAGGCCCGCCTCGATGTCTCCGAAGGCATGATCTACGTCGCCATGAGCAGCTTGTTGCTCAGGCGAATCACAACCTGAAGGAGATGATCTTCATTTCCAAACAGGCACTTAATGACGCGAACCGCTGTAGGAGTACCTGATGCAAGCGCGTGGGCGTCATGACGCCCACGCGAACTCAGGGCAGGGAGGCATGGGTCGCTGGTCGCGCATCACCACGTTGGTCTCGGGCATCACCGCGGGGACCTGGAGGTCCTTCAAGGTCGACGCCGCGCGCCGGGGACGGCGATGATCTTGGCGACGGACCGGCTCTCGACCACGGGCACCGGGCGCCTGGGTGGCCGTCGGCGGCCGGAGGGATGGGCCGCGGGCACGACCATGGCCTCGTCCGCGGGATAGACCTTCTGCAGTGGGCCGATGCCGACCGCGTAGAGCAGGCCACGCTCCGTCAGCCCGGCGCGGAACGCGGCCGCCTTGCCGTATTCGGCGTCGGCGGCCGCGCCAGCTGAACTCCGCCCCCGCGGCGCGCACGCGGTCGATCTCCTCGAGCGCCAGGCGCCACTTCGGCTGCCCGGTGACGCCGCTCGGCACGCGGGCGAGGAGCCGGCGGGCGCCCTTCGCAAGGTGTCGGAGACGGCCTCCTTCGACGGCTGGAGCGAGCACGGCGAGGCGCGCTATCGCATCGGCCTCGAGGAGGCCGCCGACCTCATGGGCGGGGACGCCGCCGCCATCGGGAGCGGTTCTAGCCGGGACAGCACCCCTGCATCAGATGCCACGAAGCCTATGGGACGCCGAGCCCAACCTGAGGGCGAACTGGGCCAGGAAGAAGGCCGAAGACGCCGATGAGCAACTCTCCCGGCTCCTCGATCAGCTCGGCTTGGGTATCGAAGGGCAGGAGGACCAGCGATGATGAGGTTCGGGTTCACCGCCCGTGGTCGATCTCGGATGCGCCAGCGCAGTTTGCGGGAGGATGACGTCGAGTTCATTCTGCGGCATGGAACGGAAACCGACGATGGCGTGCTCCTCACCGCCCGGGACGTCCAGGAGCTGGTCCGCGGGGCCAAGCGCCTCATCGAGACGGCCGAACGCCTCAGGTGCAAACGGGTCGCGACCCGCGACGGCGCGATCATCACGGCTTTTCACGCCGACCGCCGTCAGCAACATGCGTTGCTGCATCGCTGAGGGCCCGGAACTCAAGGATGTGAATGGACCCTGGTGTCCCCTGTCTTCGGCGCGTCGGACCGGTCGTGCTTCGGCCGGATCGCCCCAAGGCGGCGGAGACCCGCCCCGACACCGCGTCGGCCAGCTGCCGCAGCGGGTCGGCGTCCCGGCCGACGTATCGATCGCTCATTGCGAGTGTCCTGTGGCCCGGGGCCTCACGGACTAGGAACACGTTCGCGCCGGCCTGGCCCGCGCAAGTCCCCAACCCGTGCCTGAGGTCGTGGAGGCGGAGGCCCTCGATCCCGGCCCTCTCCCGGACCTTGCGCCACGCGTGCTCCAGGACGCTCGCCGACAGCGGACGGTCTGGGGCGTCCCTGGCCGGGACGAAGTCGCCGACGCGGGGGAGGGCGGTCATAATGTCCGCCGCCGCGGCGCCGATCACGTGCTCCGGCCAACTGCTGGCGCGCGGTGATCCTGTTCCGCGAAATTGTCGCATCTGCTCGTTTGCGCTCGGCGAGGCCTTGCTCGACCTAGCCCATCATCCCTCCGGTGATCGCAAAAACCGAGCATGACACGCTCCACGCCTCCATCAACTCACGGCGCTTGTCGAACAAGTCCCCCCGACGGTACGCGGCCTCGACCTTGTCCGACACCACGTAGGCCAGCGCCATCTCCGCGACCTCGCGCGGAAAGTTAGTCCGCTCCGCTGCCCAATCGCGGAACGTCGAACGGAAGCCGTGCACCGTCACGTCGTCGCGCCCCATGCGCTCCAGCACCTTGGCCATGGCCATGTTGCTGAGCGGCTTCCTCGCCTTGCCGCCGGGAAAGACGTGCTCGCCCTCGCGCAGATCCAGCATGCGTCGCAGGATCGACATCGCCGCCCCGCTCAGGGGCACGCGATGCTCCCTGCCCGCCTTGATTCGGGTCGACGGTATGGTCCATACCGCCTTGCCCAAGTCGATCTCGTCCCAGGTCGCCCCTATGGTTTCGCTTGTGCGCGTCGCAGTCAGGATCACGAACTCCAGCGCAGACGTTGCGACTCCCTCCTGCGCGCGCAGCCTCGCCATGAAGGCCGGCAACTCGTCGTAGGGCAGCGCGGCATGGTGTTGGACGCGGCGCACCTTGGCCCGTCGGGGCAGCAGGTTCTCCAGATGGCCTTTCCACCGGGCAGGGTTGTCGCCTCGTCGAAGATCTCGGCTCGTGGCCCAGTCCAACACCGCCTCGATGCGTTGGCGCACTCGGGTCGCCGTCTCGGTCTTGGTGTACCAGATCGGCTCCAGCGCCTTCAGCACGAGGTCGACCGTCACCGCCTGGACCGGCAGCGCACCGAACACGGGCGTGACGTAGGCCTTGAGCGTGTTACGGAATTGGTCGGCGTGCTTGGCGTTCCGCCACCCTGCCCGATGAGCGTTGACGTACCTCTCGGCCGCGTGGTCGAACGTGGTTGCGCTCGCCGCCAGCAGCCTTTCGTCGGCTCGTTCCTTCTTGCGTGCCTCGATGGGGTCGATGCCTTCCAAGCGCATCTTGCGGCAGGCCGTCGCCCGGTCACGTGCCTCGGCCAGCGCGATCGTGTGCACGGGACCAAGTCCCATCTCGCGTGCGCGCCCGTCGAGGGTGAATCGGTAGATCCACGACTTCGCGCCGCTCTCGGTCACCTGAAGGTAGAGGCCGCCCCCGTCCGGGTACATGCCTTTCGCTTTCGCCTTCGCGACGGCCAATGCGCTAAGCCGTCCGATCTGCCTCGCCATCTTGAACCCACGGTTCTACCCACATTCAGATCGCGGATTGTGGCGGTTGCGGGCGAACGGGTCCAGCATGATGAAGTCAAGATGCGTAGGCCTTCTGCGGATTTAAGGAATGAGAGCGGACCTGGGCGACACTCAGTTTGGCGGACACCCCGTCCGCCATTTCACTCCTTAGCTGACCACGCAAGCGACCACCGGCCTCAGCCGTCCTTGTAGTAGTAGCTGTATCCGTTGAGGGCCGGCGCGCCGCCGAGATGGGCGTAGAGCACCCGCGATCCCTCGGGAAAGAAGCCCTTGCGCGTCAGGTCGATCATGCCCTGCATCGATTTGCCCTCGTAGACGGGGTCCGTGATCATCGCCTCCGTGCGGGCGGCGAGCCGGATCGCCTCGTTGGTCTCGTCCGAGGGCACGCCATAGGCCGGATAGGCGTAGTCAGGATTGATGACAATCTCGTCCTCGCGCACGGCGCGGCCTAGGCCGACGAGGGTCGCCGTGTCGTCGACGATCCGGCGAACCTGCGCGCGGGTCCGGTCGAGCGTGCCGGATGCGTCGATGCCGATCACCCGATCCGCCCTGTCCTGCGCGGCGAAGCCGACGATCATGCCGGCCTGCGTGGAGCCCGTCACGACGCACACGACCACGTAGTCGAAGGTGAAGCCGAGTTCGGCTTCCTGCTTCGCCACTTCCTCGGCGAAGCCGACATAGCCGAGCGCGCCGAACTTGTGCACCGAGGCCCCGGCGGGAATGGGATAGGGCTTGCCGCCCGCCTCCTCGACCGACCGGATGGCATCCTCCCAGCTCTTGCGGATGCCGATGTCGAAGCCGTCATCGACGAGCCGGCTGTCGGCGCCCATCAGGCGCGTCATCAGGATGTTGCCGACGCGGTCATAGACCGAGTCGTAATGCGGCACCCACTTCTCCTGGATCACGACGCATTTCATGCCGATCTTGGCGGCCGTCGCCGCGACCATGCGGGTGTGGTTCGACTGCACGCCGCCGATCGACACCAGCGTGTCGGCGCCCGAGGCGATCGCGTCCGGCACGATGTATTCGAGCTTCCTGAGCTTGTTGCCGCCCATGGCGAGGCCCGAATTGCAGTCTTCGCGCTTTGCATAGATCCGCACCTTGCCGCCCAGCGCCTCGGTCAGCCGCGGCAGATGCTCGATCGGCGTCGGGCCGAAGGTGAGCGGGTAGCGCTCGAACTTTTCCAGCAGGGACATCGGGCCGGCTCCATGACGTTTCGTGAGCCAACGGTAGGGCAAGGCACGTGAAACGTGCTCTCTAATTTCGCGCCCCTTCTTCCTACTTCATCTACTGGCCAGTACTATCCCGCGGTATCGTCCCGGCGTACAGGCAAGAAATGGAAGATCCTTTCACCCATGCATTCGACCGCGTCGACGTCAAGATACTGCGCGCCCTGCAGGCCGAGGGACGGTTGACGAATGCCGAGCTTGCGGCGCGCGTGAACGTCAGCCCCGCCACCTGCCACCGGCGCACGCAGCGGCTGTTCGACGAGGGCTACATCACCGGGGTTCGCGCCGAGGTCGCCCCCGCGGCGGTCGGGCTCGGCGCGCTCGTGATGGTCGGCGTCGTGCTCGATCGCTCGACGCCCGAGAGCTTCGCCGCGTTCGAGGGGGCCGCGCTCGAGCTGAAGGATGTCCTCGACTGCCACCTGGTGGCCGGCGACTTCGACTACCTGCTGAAAATCCGCGTCCGCGACATGGCGGACTTCAACAAGCTGCACGGGCAGAAGCTGATCGCGCTTCCGGGCGTCAGGCAGACCCGGACCTTCTTCGTCATGAAGGAGGTCAAGGACAATGCGCGCCTGCAGTTCTGAGAGGAGCGGCCCCGGGTCGCCGGATCAAAGAAAAGATTTCCTCGCACCCGCTGCACGCGGCAGTTAGCATGCTCTCATGAAAAAGCAACTCGTTCAGCGCCTCGTCCACACCTTGACCGGGCACTCCTGATGCCGCCGCCGCGGCACGCTCCGCCGCCGGTCCCGGGTGGGTTCGTGCCGCTTGCGGCAGCCACGGGCCCGACCGTCCAGCGCGCAGCCGCGCCGGGACGGATGGCTCCGCCGCCGGTGGCGTGGCCCGGTCCGCGACCGCCGGGGGCCAGCACGGTCCAGGCGGCGATGCCGCCTTCCCGACCAGTGCAGGCGGCGATGCCGCCTTCCCGACCAGTCCAGGCGGCGATGCCGCCCTCCCGATCCGTGCAGACGGCCGCCCCGCCAACCATCCAGCGAGCCGGCGTGGGACTGATGATCGTGGGAAGGGGGCCGGCGCCACCCCGCCCGGCGGCCCGTGCCCCCTCCGGCGCCGGGCGCGGAAGCGTAATCCAGCGCCAGGCTGGGATCCTGACGCTGACGAACCCGCTGGACGAGAATGACCTGGACGCGATCACAGAAGAGCAGATCGACGCCGACATGGTGGTTTACGCCAACGTGAGCAGGCTGAAGAAGCTCCATCCGAGCGCGGTAGCGATCGACGCCGACCTCGGGACTTCCGCTCCGATTCCCGCCGCGCAGCTGGCGGGCCTGACCCGTCTGTTCATCGTCGCCCATGGCAGGCCGGGCAGCGTCGCCGACCTCACTCCCGTGGGCATGGTCATGAAGCTGCTGAAAGACGTCGCCGCCCAGGGATCGGGCATTCAGGACAAGGAAGAGAAGCGCCAGCGCCTGAGGCAGTTCTGGCAGATCGAGGAGATCGTCCTCGTGGCCTGCAGCAGCGACGTATCCGAGGGCCAAGCCCAGAGCTTCGCCAAGCAGATGCATGCCTCGATCATAAGAATGGTCAACCACCTGCTGCCCAAGCCGATCCGGGTCGTCGGGCTGAAGGGTATCGGCATCGTCGACCACCAAGGCCAGATCCGTGTGATCCCACCCGAAAAGAAGGGTGAGTACCGTGCGGCCAAGGCCAAACTGCCACCGGGCGGTGCTGAACGCCGGCAAGCACATGGCCAGTTGCTGGATGCCTTCGCCTATCCCAACGGCAAGGGCACCATGACCTACACCTCGGATCCGACTACCCTGAACTTCTGACGCCGCGCCCTCCCGGGCGGCCGGCGGGTGGCTGGCGCCGAAGCCCCAGCCACCCCGGCACCGGCCTCAGCGGCCGGCGGCCTGCGCACCGTAGACGTAGCTGTCGTAGCTGTACTCGGCGACGCGGAACCATTCGAAGGACTCGTCGCGGAACTTCTTCCACGACGGATAGATCTTGGCCCAGGCCGGGTTGTTGGCGTTGTACTCCTCGTACAGCTCGAAGGTCGCCTTGTAGGCGGCATCCATCACGTCCTTCGGCAGCGGGCGCAGCTGGACACCCTTTCCGACCAGCGAGCGGATGGCCGTGGTGTTCTTGACGTCGTAGAGAGCCTGCATGTTGAGGTTGGCAGCCTTGCAGGCGGTCTGCAGCGCGGCCTTGTAGGCCTCGGGCAGCGCCTCGTACTGGCCCTTGTTGACGAAGAAGTGGATCGTCAGGCCGCCCTCCCAGTAGGCGGGATAGTAGTAGTAGGGCGCGATCTGGTGGAAGCCCAGACGTTCGTCATCATACGGGCCGACCCATTCGGCGGCATCGATGGTGCCGCGCTCGAGCGCGGGATAGATGTCGCCGCCCGGCAGCTGCTGGGGCACGACGCCGAGACGGGACATGACCTCGCCGGCGACGCCCGCGATGCGCATCTTGATGCCGTTCAGGTCGGCGAGGCTCTTGATCTCCTTGCGGAACCAGCCGCCCATCTGGGCGCCGGTGCCACCGCCGGGGATGCCGACGACGCCGTAATCGGTCAGGAACTCGTTATAGAGCTCGTTGCCGCCGCCATGGTAGAGCCAGGCATTCTGCTGGCGGGCGTTGAAGCCGAACGGAATGGTCGAACCGATGGCGAAGGTCGGGTTCTTTCCGGTGAAGTAATAGCCGCAGGTATGGGCGATCTCGACGGTATTGGCCTGGACCGCGTCGATGGCCTGAGGGCCGGGAACCAGTTCGCCGGCCTGGAACACCTGGATCTGGAACTTGCCCTCGGTGATGGCCGAGAGCGCTTCCGCCATCACGACGGCGCCGCCATAGATGGTGTCGAGGTTGTTCGGGAACCCCGAGGTCAGGCGCCAGCGCAGGGTCGGCAGCGTCTGGGCGATGGCCGGGGCGGCAAGCATCGTTCCCGCGGCGGCGGCGCCGGCGCCGGCCAGCGCCCCTTTGGTCAGGAAGCCGCGGCGGTCGAGATTGGTGGTCATGGAAGTCTCCTCCTCTTCTGCGTTGGGCAGCGTCAGGGATTGTTCGATCTCCCGATCGCCGCGGTGAGTAATTGGGTGATTGATCGATGGTTATCGGCTGGTCATTGCGCCGGTTCGGGGTTCGTCCCGAAGCTGGGAGCGGGGGCGCCGAAGCTGGGAGCGGGGCCGCCGAAGCTGGGAGCAGGGACACCGGAGGATGCGTCGGGCGCGCCGAAAGGCGGAGCCGCTGTACCGAACGGATTGGCTCCGCCGGCGTCGGGCAGCGGTACGTTGAGCTGGACGTCCGCGGGATCGAACTCGACCTGTCCGACCTTGTAGTGGGTGACCAGCCCCGGGAACGCGATGACGATCGCGACCATGACGAGCTGGATTCCCAGGAAAGGGATAGCTCCCATGTAAATCTGCCCCGACGTGACCGGCTGTATCGTCGCTCCGGTTATGCGATCCCTGTAGGCGCTCGTGGGCGCGACCGACCGCAGGAAGAAGAGCGAGAAACCGAACGGCGGATGCAGGAACGAGGTCTGCATGTTGATGGCGAGCATCACGCCGAACCAGATCAGGTCGATGCCGAGGCTGTCCGCAACCGGGGCCAGCAGCGGAATGATGATGAAGGCCAACTCGAAGTAGTCGAGGAAGAAAGCAAGAAAGAACACGAGAAAATTAGCTATGATCAGAAAGCCCACCTCGCCGCCGGGAACCGACGTCATCAGATGCTCGACCCAGACATGGCCGTTGATGCCGTAGAAAGTCAGCGAGAAGACGCGTGCACCCAACAGGATGAAGAGCACGAACGACGAGAGCTTCACCGTCGCATAGAGCGCCGACCTGATCATACCCATGTTGAGGCGGCGGTTGAGCGCCGCCAGGGCCAGCGCTCCGACGGCGCCCATTGCCCCACCTTCCGTCGGCGTCGCGAGACCGATGAAGATCGTGCCGAGCACGAGGAAGATGAGGACCAGCGGAGGAACGAGGGAGATCACCACCCTCCGGGCCAGGTGCCAGCCGCGCAGGGACCGGGCTTCGATCGGCAGTGCCGGAACGCCCTGCGGCTGAAGAAAGGACATTGCGATGATGTATCCGGCGTAGGCCGCGACGAGCAGCAGGCCGGGAATCAAGGCCCCCTTGTACATGTCGCCGACGGACCGGCCCAACTGGTCGGCCAGAACGATCAGCACCAGGCTCGGCGGGATGATCTGTGCCAGCGTGCCCGAAGCGGCGATGGCCCCCGACGCGATCCTGCGGTCGTAGCCATATCGCAGCATGATCGGCAGGGAGATCAACCCCATGGAAATGACCGAGGCGGCGACGACACCGGTCGTCGCCGCGAGGATCGCGCCCACGAAGATGACGGCGAAGGCGAGACCGCCGCGCACCGGGCCGAAGAGCTGGCCGATCGTGTCGAGAAGATCCTCGGCCATGCCGCTTCGTTCGAGGATCAGTCCCATGAACGTGAAGAACGGAATGGCCAGCAAGGTCTCGTTCGACATCTGCCCGAAGATGCGGTCGGGAATGGCGCCGAACAGGTTGATCGGCAGCAGGCCCATCTCGATGCCGATGAAACCGAAGACGAAGCCGACGAACGCCAGCGCGAAGGCCACCGGATAGCCCAGCAGGAGCACCACGATCATGGAGACGAACATGATCGGCGCGAGATTCTCGGCGAAGAAAGCAAACATTGATCGTGTTCCGGGGCTAGAGAGGCTTAGCGTCCGCGTCGGCCGGCTCGGCGACGTCGGGCATGTCGCCGCGCAGGATCGCAAATCGCTTGATGAGCTCGGAGAAGCCCTGCAGGGCCAGGAGACTGAAGCCCAACGGGATCAGCGCCCAGGCCGGCCAGAGCATCAAGCCGCCGGTGTTGTTGGAGACTTCACCGCTCAAAAACTTCGAAACGACGATCGGCCAGGACAGGTAGATCGTTATCAGGCAGAACGGCATGAGAAAGAAGACCGTGCCCAGTATCTCGATCCAAATCTGAGCACGCCGCGACAAGCGGCCATACAGCAGGTCTACTTTGACATGCTCTCTATCGAGTAGAGTATAAGCTGCCGCAACCAAAAAGGCGGCAGAGAACAGATACCATTGTGCTTCCAGCCATGCATTCGAACTCAGGCTGAACAGCTTTCGGGTGGTCGCATTGATCGCGCTGATCAGTATGGCCGCCAGGAGCAGCCACGACACCGCTTTTCCAAAAAAGGTGTTGGCCGCGTCGATGGCGCGCGACAGCGCCAAGAAGCCGGACATGACGTGTTTCCCCCCGATGGCCTGTCTTCTGCGAGGCAAATCTTTCGGTGTACGGCACGGTATGGTGACGGCGCAGGTTCGGCAAGACGGGGTTTCAGTCTTTTGCCGATGAATACCTAGTAGTGGGTATGCCCCCGCGCCCCGCCGCCTTCGGGGAGCAAAGGCGGCCCGCGCATCAACGTCTCTTCGAGTGGATCAGGCCATTGTCGATCGCATAGCGGGTAAGCCCCGCCGTGGTGGCGATGCCCAGCTTCTTCTTGATGTTCTTGCGGTGCGTCTCGACCGTATGCACCGAGATGTCGAGGTGGCCGGCGACGTCCCTGTTCGACTTGCCGTCGGCCAGCAGCAGCAGCACCGCCTGCTCGCGGGTCGTCAGCGGCAGGAGGTCCTTGTCGGGGCGGTTCAGCAGGACATCGGTCACGCCCGAGGAAAAATAGGTGCCGCCGGCCGCGACCACGGTGATGGCTTCGATGATCTCGTCGATGGGAACGTCCTTGAGGATGTAGCCGGACGCGCCGTGCAGCACCGAGGTCGAGATGTATTCGCGGCTGTCGTGCATGGAGAGCATCAGAAGCCTCGTTTCGGGCAGTTCGTCCCGGAACAGCTCGATCGCGTCGATGCCGTTGAGCTGGGGCATGTTGATGTCCATCAGCACGACCTTGGGCCTGGTCCGGCGGGCGATCTCCAGGCCGGCATGGGCAAGTCCGGCCACGCCGACCACCTCGATATGGTCGTAGGTTTCCAGGATCGCGCGCAGCCCGTCGATCACCAGCGGATGGTTGTCGACGAGCAGGACCTTGATGGCTTCCCCTCCGTTGCTCATGTCGTCGCCTCCACCGGCCGGCTTTGCCGCAAGGTCGCGGATCTGGGCAGGACGGCCCGCAGCGTCGTGCCGCCGGGAGAGGTGTCGACCAGCAGGAACCCGCCGAAATGGGCCATCCGCTCCTGCATGTTGCGCAGGCCCAACCCACCGACCCGGGGGCTCCCCTCCCGGCCGGCGCCGAAGCCGACGCCGTTGTCCGCCACCGTCATCTGCACCCGCCCGCCGGCTTTGGAAATGCTGATCTCGACCCTGGTCGCTCCGGCATGGCGCTCGACGTTCTGCAGCGCCTCCTGGGCGACGCGGTAGAGAGCCGTGCTGGCGGCGGGGGTCAGCAGGTTCTTGAAGGCCATCGATTCGAGGCTCGCGGCAATGCCCGTGCGCTCGGTGAAGTGGTTGCAGAGGGCCTCCAGCGCCGGGGTCAGCCCGAGATCGTCGAGCACCCGCGGCCGCAGGTCGTGCGACAGGCGCCGAACCTCCTTGATCGCGCCGTTCAGCGCCTCGGCTCCGCGCTCGATCGCGCCGAGCGCGTCGCCGGTCTCGCTGCTGACCTTGCGGCGGGCCAGGTCGATGGCGTAGCGAACCCCGACGAGGTTCTGGGAAATCCCGTCATGCAGCTCGCGCGCGAGGCGCGAGCGCTCCTCCTCCTGGGTGTCGATGATGCGCTGGGTGAGTTGCTTGAGCTTGCCGTCGGCCAGTCGCCGTTGCCGCAGGTTCAGCAGCATGCAGGTGGCGAAGACGACGCAGACGGCCGGCACGGCGACCAGCGCCACGATCATGAAGGTACGGCCGATATTGGCCCGCAGATCGGCCTTGGCGGCGGCGGTGTGCCGGAACACGTCATCGAGATAGACGCCCGTGCCCACCATCCACCGCCATTTGTCCAGCCCGACCGCGAAGGACAGCTTGTCGACCGTGGCGCCGGATGACGGCTTTTCCCATTTGTACTGATGCAGCCCACCTCCCTGCTTGCCCTTCTCGATCAGGTTGGCGATGACGCGGTCGCCGTCCGGGTCGACGAGGTCGAGCCAATTCTGGCCGGGCCGGAACACCTGCCGGGGATGGACGATGTTGTAGCCGTCATAGTCGTAGACGAAGAAATAGCCATCCTCGCCGTAATCCAGCGCGGTCAGAATGGTCCGGACCCGTTCCTTGGCGGCGGCGTCGTCGGGACCGGCGTTCCGGTAGATGCCGTCGATCGCCGACAGGGCGAGATTGGTGAGGTTGAGCAGCTCCGACTGCTTGGCCGCGAGCATGTTCCGCTCGAAGGTGTCGATGCTGCTCTGGACCAGCCTGGTCGACTGCCAGGTGATCAGCGCCGTGACGGCCAGAAGGGCGAAGACGAGCGGAAGGATGGCGAGAGCCAGGATCTGGTATCGTAGATTCAAACCGAACGTCCTCCGCCGTTCGCGCAGCCCGGTTCCGGTCCATGTCCCGGACGAGGCTGCCCGTCGGACGCGAGTTTAGGGCGGCTCGGCACGGCAGAGCAGCGAAAAACATGCAGGGCGCCACTCCGCGCCCGGCTGGGCACCGCTCTCCCGCGGCTGCGACGGGCCCAGGCGGCTCAGAGTTCCCCGAGGCTTCCGAACAGCGCAGAGAACGCGGCCCCTGCGCGATAGAAGACCGGCGGCGCGCCGAGCGGCGCTTCGACGGTCACTTCCCGGCCACCGGCGAAGCGCGCCCCGGACCAGACATGGATCCAGTCGGCGCCGGCCGGCAGGTAGGTGGTCCATGTTTCGTGCGCGGCCCGCCACACCGGCGCCACCAGGAGGTCGGGGCCGTAGAGATAGGCGTCCTGGATCGCGTAGGTCCTCTCGTCTTCCTCGAAATGCAGGAAGAGAGGCCGCTGCACCGGCAGCCCGCGCCGGGCGGCCTCGTCCACGAGCGTCCGCAGATATGGCGCGAGGTGCCGGTGGACGCGCGTCATGCGTGCGAAGTGGGACAGTACCGCCGGGTCCCCGTCGATCTGGAGGTTGCCCTGCGGCCGGTTGCCTTCATGCGTGCGCATGACCGGGGTGAAAGCTGCCATCTCCGCCCAGCGCATCAGCAGCTCGGCCGTTCGTACGTTTGCGTACAGGCTCGTGTAGCCGCCGATATCGGAGTGGTGGTAGGCGTTGCCGAGCAGCCCCGATGACAGCGCGCCGCAGATCACGGTCACGAGCCCGTCATGGCGCGAGAAATCGACGGACTGGTCGCCCGCCCACAGCAGCGGGCAATGTCCCTGCACCCCCGTGAAACCGGCCCGCATGAAGAAGATGGCGTCGCCGGTGCGCCCCTTCTTCGCGACGGCGCGGGCGTTGACCTCCGCCCACAGCGTCGGCCAGGCGTTGTGCATCAGCTTCGCATCGACACCGTTCGCGAGATGCGCATCGATCGGCAGGTACTCGCCGAAATCCGCCATCCAGCCCGATATGCCGAGATCGATCAAGTTGCGGCCGATCACCCGATCCTCGAACCAGTCGCAGGCCTCGGGCGAGGTGAAGTCGACGACGCCGCAGTCGAACTCGCCGAAATCGACGAGATAGGTCCCGCCATCCGCCCGCCTGGCCAGGTGGCCGGCCGCTTCCGCCTCGGGGAACAGCGTGCCGTCGACGCACAGATAGGGATTCACATAGGCGAGGAAGCGGATGCCCCGGGCATCCAGCGCGCGGATGCGGGCGGCAAGGTCGGGATAATGCCCGTCGTTCGCCTTCCAGTCCCAGAAGAGGCGCCTGCCGAACGACGTCTCGCGGATGCCGGCCCAGTCCTCGCACCAGAGCCCGCAGACCTCGACGCCGCCGGCGAGAATCGTCTCGAGCCGCTCGAAGGAGCGCTCGCCGTCCTTCAGGCCGATGATCGCGCCGCCCAGGACCCATTCCGGCAGCGGCGGCTGACGGCCGAAGCGCCCGGACAGCGCCTCGACGAGTTCCGCGAAGCTCGGGCGCGCGAACAGTTCGATGCGCTCCGGGACGGCCCAGACCTCGATCTCGTGAAAGGCGGCATTGCGGAAGTCGAAGGCCGAATAGGCGGTGGTATCGACGTGCAGCGCGTAGCGGCGCGACGACAGGTATGTCGGCTGGGGATAGTTGGTGGTGTAGTAGTCCCCGCCGGCCTTCCCCTCCACGTCCGCCCTGAAGGTGATCTCGCTCGTCTTGTCGCGGCCGACCCCGGGTTCCGACGTCCACAGGGGAAAGCGGCGGCCGCGCATGTCGAAATACGACATCTGCTCGCCGCCGCCCCAGACATGCTCCCCGCCCTCGGCGACGACGCGCAGCCAGACGCGGTCGATCCCGGGATCGTGGGTCTCGAACGCGATGGCCCCACCCTGCCCCGTCCCCGCCACCGACACCGTCATGCGCGGCGGAAGGCCGGGTTCCGCGCACAAGGCGATGCGCCAGCCGTCGCCGGCCTGCTCGATACGGGCGTCGCGGAGCGGCACGCGCTCGACGACATGGTCCTCGATCTCGAAGTTGCCGCGGTACATCTCCATGCGCGCTTCGCCGCGCCCGACATAGAGGCAGGGATCATACGCGCGGTGGCGAAGGATCGGGCGGCCATCGATGACGAGGTCGAAGCCGTCGGCGCAAGGGATAATCCGCATGTCGGGCGCGCTCAGTTCTGGGTGAGGCCGGCATCGACGACGAAGTTGGCGCCGGTGCAGCCGGCGCTCTCGTCGGAGCCGAGGAAAAGGGCGAGACGGGCGACGTGGCTGGCGTCGAGACGGAACTTCAGTGCCTGCTGGTCGATGAACTGCTGGTTCAGTTCGGGGGTCAGCCAAAGCGCCTGCTGGCGTTCGGTGAGGATCGCGCCCGGCACGATGCAGTTGACCCGGATGCCCGAGGGGCCGAGCTCGCGCGCCAGCGTGCGCGTCAACCCGTTGATCGCGGCCTTCGCCGTCGTGTAGCCGACCATGCCGGGGCGGCCCCGCATCCAGGATACCGACCCCAGCATCACGATCGATCCCCGCGCGCGCGCCGCCATGCCCCTGGACACCGTCTGGGACGCGAAGAAGTGATGGTCGAGGTTGAGCGCCAGCATCCGGCGCCAGGCGTCCGGCTCCACCTCGGCCATCGCGTGGCGATCGTCCTTGCCGGCGTTGTTGACGAGAACCTCGATGCCGCCGCGAGCATCCTCGACCTCGGCCAGGACTTTCCGCAGCCCGTCCGCGTCGGTCACGTCGCAGGCATGGAAGGTAGCACCCGTGGCCGAGGCGACCTGCCCGCCCCGGTCGAGGTCGACGTCGAGGAAGTCGACGCGCGCGCGCTGCGCGACGAAGGCCTCCACCATCTCCGCGCCGATGCCCGACGCGCCGCCGGTGATCACCACGCACCGGCCCTCGAGCGAGCGGTAGCGCACGGAACCGTATGTCGCGGTCATCGATGGGAACCCTCGGTCATGCGGTGGCGTCGAACTGGAATTCGGGCAGGCCGGGAACGTCGACGCGCATCGCGAAGAGGCTTCCGGAGTGGGGAAAGGCGGCCAACTCCTCGGCCGGGCGGCCGGCGCGGGCGGAGGTGACGTAGAGGGTCCGCAGGTCGGGGCCCCCGAACGCGGCCATGGTCGGACAGCGCGCCGGGACCGGGTATTCGGCGAGCAGCGTGCCGTCGGGCGCATAGCGCTGCACCCGCCCGCCTTCGTAGAGCGCGGTCCAGTAGCAGCCTTCGGCATCGACCGACGCGCCGTCGGGGCGCCCGCGGTCGGCATCGCTCGGACGGAGGCGGACGAAAAGGGTCTTGTCGGACACCTCCCCGGTCGCCGCGTCGTAGACGTAGCGCCAGATGGTGAAGGTCGGCGTGTCGGAATGGTAGAGGATGCGGCCGTCCGGCGAGAAAGCGAGCCCGTTGGAGGTGAGCAGCCCACCGGCCAGCGCCGTCAGGCCGCGCCGGTCGAGGCGGTAGAGATGGGCTCTGCCGCCGTCCTTCGGCTCGTCGACCGTGCCGGCGAGGAAACGTCCGGCCGGATCGACGCGCCCGTCGTTGAAACGGCTCGTCCCCTGGTCCTCGGGATTGGCGGCGAGCCGCTCGACGGGGCGCCCCTCTCCGTCGAGGCGCCAGACGCCGGAGCGCAGGCCGGCGACGAAGCCGCCGCCCTTGGCGCGCGCGACGCAGCCGATCTCCTCCGGCAGGAGGGTCGCGCGATGCCGGCCTGTCTCCGGGTCGAACCGGTGGAGCGCCCTGCCCTTGATGTCGACGAAGAACAGGCACCGGCTTTCCGCGCACCAGTGCGGGCTTTCGCCGAGCTCGGCCCGGATGTCCAGGGCGACCTCGAAGGCGCGTGCCGTCATGCCGCCCCCTGCAGGCTGAAACGCACGGCGCCGCCCAGGCGCCCACCGGGCTCGAGCGTGACGAGGCCCGCATCGGGCACGTCCCGCCGGTTCACCGCGTCGTTCATGTGGCTCACCGGCTCCACCGCGAAGAAGTCCCGGCCCTCGGGAACGAAGACCACCAGATGCCCGAAGACCTGGTCCGCATCGATGCGGATGGACAGGTTCTCGTTCGGATGACCGATTTCCGCGACATGCGTCCAGCCGGCGAAGCAGTTGTCGATGAAGTCCCAGCCCAGGGGCCTGGAGGAGGAAAAATCCCAGACCGCGGGAATGGCGGTCCGCTTTGCCGGCAGGGAGTCGGCGCCGTTCGCCCAGACGGCCGCCGCCTGGAAACGCAGCGTCGTGCCCGGCCGGCGGATGAAGTACGGGTGCAAGCCGATCCCGGCCGGCATCGGGCGCCGGTCCCGGTTCTCGACAGACAGGGCGATGGTCAGCCCGTCCGGTGCCAGCTCGACACGCTGCTCCGCCCGATAGGCGAAAGGCCAGCCGCTTGCGCCCATGCCGGCGGGGTCGTGCATGAAGGACAGCACGCAGGACGCGGCATCCGCCCGCTCGACCGTCCACGCGGCCTGCCAGGCATTGCCGTGGATGGAATGCGGGTAGTCGCCGAAGTTGGGTGCGAGTTCGAACGTCTCGCCGCCGAAGGCGAAGCGTCCCCGGGCGATGCGGTTCGAGTAGGGGACCAGGGGATAGCACGACGAGAGGCGCACCTCGCCCCCAGCCAGCGCACCGGCCGGCGTCGGGCGCATCAGCGCCAGGTCGCCGAGGCGGAACGATACGACCGCACCACCTATCGAGGGTGCGAGGTCGGCCGCGAGATCGCCGGCGCGCAGGGAGACGATGTCCGCCACCTGCGCGCCCTCAGTACGCGGCGTCGGGAACGGCCGCCTGCGGCGGATCCCGGCGCAGTTCGCCGAGATAGTCGCTCGCGCGGCCCGTCATCATCGCCATGTCGGAGGCGACCGCCGCGAAGCCGTACCCATAGCCGAGGAACCGCTTCACCATGGCCGGGTTCGGCCCGACGATGCCGATCGGCTTGCCGGCCGCACGCGCGTCGCCGGCGGCCCGCTCGATCAACGCCTGCACCTCGGGATGGCCGATCTCGCCGATGCGGCCCATGGCGGCCGAAAGGTCGCCCGGCCCGACGAAGAGCGCGTCGACGCCGGGCACCGCCGCGATCTCGGCGATGCGGCCGACCGCTTCCGGCGTCTCGAGCTGGACAACGACGCAGACCTCGCCGTTGGCCCGCTTGAGGTAGTCGGCGACGCGGCCGAAGCGCGAGGCCCTATGGACGGCGGCGACGCCGCGTATGCCGTCCGGGGGGTACTTGGCGTAAGCGACGGCGGCGCGCGCCTCGTCGGCGGACTGCACGAAGGGCAGCATGATCGTCTCGGCGCCGGCATCGAGGACCCGCTTCACGATCACCTGGTCGTTCCAGGGGAGCCGCACGACGGGAACCGCCGGCGTGCAGCCGACGGCGCGCAGGATATGCGCGAGGTCGGGCGTCTCGATCGGCACGTGCTCCATGTCGACGACCAGGAAGTCGAACCCCGTATGGCCCATCGCCTCCGCGGTCGAGGGCGCCGCGGACATCAGCCAGGTGCCGAACGGCACCCGGTCCCCGGGTGTACGCAGCCAGTGCTTGAAGCGGTTGGCGATGTCGGTCATGGCTAGCCTTCAGAAGATCAGGGGCTCGGGCGTCGGGCCCGGGGCGGCAAGGAAGTCGAAGTCGCAGCCCTCGTCGGCCTGCGACACGTGCTGTTGATAGAGGGCGGCGTAGGAGCGCCGATGGACGGGCGGAGGCGGCGTCCACGCCGCGCGCCGTCGCTCGATCTCCTCGGGCGCGACCCGCATGTCGAGGCGGCCGGCGGGAACGTCGAGCTCGACCAGATCCCCCGTGCGCAGCAGCGCGAGCGGCCCGCCGATGGCCGCCTCGGGCGTCACGTGGAGGATGCAGGTCCCGTAATGGGTGCCGCTCATGCGGCCGTCGCAGATGCGGACCATGTCCCGGACGCCCGCCTCGAGCAGCTTCTTCGGTATCGGCAGGTTGCCCCATTCCGGCATTCCGGGCGCACCGACCGGCCCGGCATTGCGCAGCACGAGCACGGAATCCTCGCAGACGTCGAGGGACGGATCGTTGACCGCCTCGATCATCGCGGCCGGGCCATCGAAGACGATCGCCGGCCCGACATGGCGCAGGAACCGCGGGGATGCCGCCGACGACCGCAGTATCGCGCCGTTCGGAGCGAGGTTTCCCCTGAGGACGGCGAGCGTGCGCCCCTTCTCCAGCGGCACGACCGGGTCGTCGAGGCCGCGGATCACGTCGTCGTTCCAGCATTCGGCCCCGGCGACCACGTCGCCGATCGTCCGCCCATCGACTGTCGGCGCCGACAGGTCGAGCTCGGATGCGAGCTTTCTGAGGAGCGCGGGCAGGCCGCCGGCGAAGTAGAAATCCTCCATCAGGTACTGACCGGATGGGAACAGGTTGGCCAGCACCGGGATGCGCGCCGCCGTCGCCGCCATGTCGTCGAGCGTCAGGGGCACGCCGGCCCGGCGCGCCAGTGCGATCATATGGACGGCGGCGTTGGTCGAGCCGCCGAGCGCCATGTAGGCGACGAGGCCGTTGCGGAAGCTTCCCGGCGACAGGAGCCGGGAAGGCCTCAGGTCCTCCCACACCATCTCGACGGCGCGCACGCCGCACAGCGACGCCATGCGGACGTGGCCGCTGTCGACCGCGGGGATCGACGACGCCCCTGGCAGGGTCAGCCCCATCGCATCGGCGATCGAGGTCATGGTCGATGCCGTTCCCATGGTGTTGCAGGTGCCGATGGACCGGGTCATGCGGCTTTCGAGATCGACCCAGTCGGCCGGGGTGATGTTGCCGGCGCGCAGCTCGTCCCAATACTTCTTCGTGTGGGTGCCGGCCCCGGTCTTCTGGCCGCGCCATTGGCCGTTCGCCATCGGCCCCGCCGGACAGTGGATGACCGGCAGGTCCATCGAGATCGCGCCCATCAGCAGGCCCGGCGTCGACTTATCGCAACCGCCGAGCAGCACGGCGCCGTCGACGGGGTGGGAGCGCAGCAGTTCCTCCGTCTCCATCGCCAGGAAGTTGCGGTAGAGCATGGTGGTCGGCTTGACCATCACCTCGCCGACCGACATCGCCGGGATCTCGACGGGATAGCCGCCGGCCTGCCAGACACCCCGCTTCACCGCCTCCGCGCGGTCGCGCAAGTGGGAGTGGCAGGGGCTGAGATCGCTCCACGTGTTGACGACGGCGATCACGGGGCGGCCCATGAACTCCTCGCGGCGCAGGCCCGTCTGCTGCGTGCGCTGGCGGTGGGCGAAGCCGCGCATGTCGTCGGAGGCGTACCAGCGCTGGCTGCGCAGGCTTTCGAGAGATCGACGGGTCACCGCTTCATCCTTTGATGCCGCCGGAGGTCAGGCCGGACACGACCCGCTCCTGGAAGAGAACGATCAGCACCGCGACCGGCACGATGCCGACGACGAGCGCCGCCGAGATCACCGGCCAGGGGAAGGCGAACTCCCCCTGGTAGAGGGTGATGCCGACCGGCAGCGTGCGGAGCTGCGGGCTGGAATTGAAGGACAGGGCGAGCAGGAACTCGTCCCAGGCGTTCACGAAGGCGAGGATGCCGGCCGTGAAGACACCGGGAGCCGACAGCGGCACCACCACCCGGAACAGCGAGCCGATGCGCGTGCATCCGTCCACCATCGCCGCGTTTTCCAGGTCGCGCGGGATGGCCTCGAAGAAGGATACGAGGACCAGCGTGCACACCGGCAGGCTGAGCACCGTATAGGGCAGGATCAGGGCCAGCCAGGTGTTCAGCAGCCCGAGCGAGCGCATGATCTCGAAGAGCGGCACGAGCAGCGTCACGAGCGGGAAGGTCGAGACGGCGATGATCGCCGAGAGGATGAGGTCGCGGCCCCGCAGCGACAGGCGCGCCAGCGCGTAGGCCGCGAACGTCGAAACCAGCAGCGTGGCGGCGGTGGACAGAAGCGCGACCATGAACGAGTTGAAGAGGAACAGCAGCAGCGGCTGGTCCGTGAACGCCTGGACGTAGTTCTGGAACGTCGGGTCGTCGGGGACCCAGGTGATGGGCTTGCGGGTCAGCTCCGCCTCGGTCTTGAGGGACGTGAACAGGATCCAGAGCGCCGGGAACATGCCGTTGACGACGAGGATCAGCCCGACGATCAGGCGAAGCGGCATGCCGGACAGGAACGGCAGACCGGGAAAGGCGGTGGCGCGGGCGGACATCGGTCACCCCTTCGTGCGGATCATGCGCAGATAGACCGCCGTCACGCCCATCGAGAGCGCGAACATCACGACGGCCAGCGCGGAGCCGTAGCCGAGATCGAGGAAGTCGACCGTGCTCTGGTGGATGTACATCGCGAGCGTGGCCGTGGACGTGCCCGGTCCGCCGCGCGTCATCGTGTAGGGAATGTCGAAGGTCTGGAGCGCCGTGATGGTCCGGAAGATGAGCGCCACGACGATGGCCGGCTTGAGGAGCGGCAAGGTGATATCGAAGAACTGCCTGACGCGGCCGGCGCCGTCGACCTCCGCCGCTTCGTAGAGCGACCGCGGGATCGTCTGAAGCCCGGCGAGGATGATGAGCGCCATGAACGACGACGTCTTCCAGACGACGGTCAGGCAGATGGCCGCGAACGCCCAGTTCGCGGAGTTGAACCAGATCACGCCGTCCACCCCGAACCGTGCGAGGACGTCGTTCACGACGCCGTATTCGGAGTGGAAGAACCAGGCCGAGATCAGCCCGGCGAAGGACAGGGGCAGCGCCCAGGGAATGAGGAGCGACAGCCGGATCGGCCACTTGGCGCGGAAAGGCAGGTTGGCGGCCAGGGCGAGCGCGAGGCCGACGAAGAGGGCGCCCGGCACCGTGATCAGCGTGATCAGCACGGTGTTCCACGTCGTCTCCCAGAACACCGGGTCGTCGAGCATGAGCCGGTAGTTCTCGAGCCCGACGAACTCCGCAGGCAGCCCCGACGTGAGGGACAGGTTGAAGAAGCTCGTCCAGACGAGCCGGCCGACCGGGTAGACGATGACCAGCGCCAGCAGCGCGGCCGTCGGCATCAGCAGCAGCAGGCCGAGCACGCCTTCGCTCGGATCCATCAGCCGCGCCAAGCGGCCGGCCCGATGCTCGGACCGGGCGCCGGAAGGGGCAACGGACGGGGTGGGAACGGTCGTCATCGCGGGAGGCTTCTTCTCGGGAACGGAGGCCGGGACGGGAGGTCGGGCGGAGGCATGCGCCCCCGCCCGATCTCCCGTTTCCCGTCAGCGAAGGACGCGCCGCAGCCGGCTCTCCATCTGCGCGGCGCCCTCCTCCGGCGTCGCCGCGCCCGCGAGCACGGCATTGACCGTGGTGCGGATGATCTCGCTCACCTCGTTGTAGCGTGGCGTCACCGGGCGCGCCTTGGCCTTCTCGACGACGGCGCGGGCATCGGCGAACCAGGGCACGGCCTTCACGACGTCCGGGTCCGTGTAGACCTCGGGAAAGGCCGGGAGCAGCGAGGCGTTGATGGCCATGAACTCCGACACCTCGGGCCCGGACAGCCACTCGACGAATTCCTGCGCCTCCTCCCCGTGTTCGGAGAAGGCGGAGACGCCCCACTGCCAGCCGCCGAGACAGGTCGCGTTCTCGCCGCCCGCGACCGCCGGAAGCACCGCGACGCCGACCTTGTCCTTCACGGCGGAGTCCTCGCCCTGGAACCTGTCCCAGGCATAGGACCAGTTGACCGCGAAGACGACGTCGCCGGCCTGGAACTCCTTGCGCGTGTCGTCGGTCGCGACTTCGGCGATGTTCTTCTTCGCGACACCCTGGTCGACGAAGCCTTTCCAGAGGGCCAGGGCGCGCGTCGCCGCCTCGCGATCGAAGGAGAGCTTGCCATCCTCGACGAGCTGCCTGCCTTCGCTCCAGTAGGGCAGAAGGAAGGTGCATACCGCGCCTTCGATGGCCTTGCCCTGGAAGGAGAGGCCCTGGAGGTCGCCATCCCCCTCGGCTGCCGTGATCTTCTGCGCGGCGGCGACCAGTTCGTCCCAGGTCTTCGGCGGCTCGACGCCGTGCTTCTCGAGCAGGTCCTTGCGGTAGTAGAGGAACATCGCGTCGGCGAAGGCCGGCAGCGCGACGATCTTGCCGTCGACCTGGTCGGCCTCGGCGTAGGCAGGCAGATATCGGCCCATGAACGCCGCCGGATCGTCGACGGTATCGTTGAAGGGAACGGTCCAGCCGGCCGCCGCGAACTGCGCCGGCCGGATCACGTCGAGGATCATGACGTCCAGCGACGGGTCCTTCGCCGTCATGACCGTGTTGAGATACTGCGCCTGAAGCTCCGACGTGTTGCCGCCCGTCTCGATGACGAGCTTCACGTCGGGGTTCTGCTGCTCGTACATGTCGAAGGCCTGGCGCCAGACTTCCGGACGATGCTGGCTGGAGATGTAGACGCGCAACTCGGTCTGCGCATGGGCGGCACCGGCCGGCAGTGCCAGAACGGCTCCGGCGAGGCATGCCTTGATGGATCTGCTCAGGGTCATTTGGGGTTTCCTCCGGTGGGGCACCGGCTTTCAGCCGGTTTTTGGGCGCGACGCGTCAGTGCAGGGCCTTCTCGGTGGCCGGGTCGAACAGGTGGATGCGGGCCGGATCGACGCCGATCCGGATCGTCTCGCCGACCGCCGGCCTGAACTCGGGCGGGAGCCGCGCCGTCAGCATCCCGTCCCCAAGACCGAAATGGACGAGCGTGTCGGAGCCGAGCGGCTCGACGACCTGCACGCGTCCGGACAATGTGTGCTCCCCCGCGGGACCCGGGGCGAAATGCTCGGGACGGACGCCGACGATCACCTCCCGGCCCCGGAAACCGCCGAGGCCGGCGACCCGGCCGGCCGGCAGCGCGAGCCGGTCCCCGCCCGCAAACACCAGATCCGACCCGTCGAGGAGCGCGCGGACGAAGTTCATCGTCGGCGAGCCCACGAAGCCGGCCACGAAGACGCTCGCGGGGGTGTTGTAGACATCGTCCGGAGCCCCGACCTGCTCGATCTCGCCGCCCTTCAGGATGACGATGCGGTCGGCAAGGGTCATCGCCTCGACCTGATCATGGGTCACGTAGATGATCGTCGTTCCCATCTGCTGGTGCAGCCGCTTGATCTCGGTCCGGACCTGGCCGCGCAGCTTGGCGTCGAGGTTGGACAGCGGCTCGTCGAACAGGAAGACCTTCGGCCGGCGGACGATCGCGCGCCCCATCGCGACGCGCTGGCGCTGGCCGCCGGAAAGCTGGCTCGGCTTGCGGTCGAGAAGCTGCGCGATGCCGAGCATCTCGGCCGCTTCCGAGATACGCGCCCCGATCTCGGACTTGGGAACGCCCCTCACCTTCAGGCTGAAGGCCATGTTCTCGTAGACGGTCTTGTGGGGATAGAGCGCATAGTCCTGGAAGACCATGGCGATGTCGCGCTCGCGGGGCGGGAGCTTGTTCACCACCGCGCCGCCGATCCGGATCTCGCCGCCGGAGATCGGCTCGAGGCCGGCGAGCATGCGCAACGTCGTGGACTTGCCGCAGCCCGACGGGCCGACGAGGACGACGAACTCGCGATCCGCGATCTCAAGGTCGATCCCCTTCACGATGCGGTGCACGCCATAGTTCTTCTGGAGCGCGCGGAAGCTCACCGACGCCATGATTCCCCCCTCGCCCGAGCGCGGGCGTTCGGGTTTCCGGCTGCCGCGCAGAAGCTGCCCGTCATCATAGCGCTACGATTTCGATGATCAATGAATTTCCACGACATCCTCTTGGAACGGTTCGCCCGATGCAGGCGGCTGCCGGACGACCGGCCGTTCGCGCCCAACATTCCTCGACAGACAGTGCTGCGGCTCGTGGTTGACGAAACGGGTGCCGGGTCTGATATTCGATGCCGCAGGCGAATCGCAGCGCTGCGAACACGAGGATTTCCATGACGCTCGAGAAGGCCGCTGCGGCCGGGGCCACCCGCAGCCGGAAGCGGCGCAAGATGCAGCAGGTGACGATGACCGAGGTCGCCGTCCTCGCCGGCGTCTCGCCGTCCACGGTATCCCTCTTCCTGCGCAAGCCCGCCTCGGTGTCGGCCGCCGCCGGCCAGGAGATCGCCCGTGCGATCGATCGGCTGGGCTACGTGCCGAACCTGGTCGCCGGCGGGCTCGCCGCGGCGGGATCACGGGCCGTCGGCATCGTCGTCCCGTCGATCCAGAACGCCTTCTTCGCCGAAACGGTCTCCACCATCCAGGAGCAGTTCGCCGAGGAAGGCCTGCAGATCCTTCTCGGCCATTCCGAGTACTCGGAACGGCAGGAGGAGGCGCTGGTGCGCACGGCCCTCTCATGGGCGCCGGCCGCCATCGTCCTGACCGGGCTTTCGCATAGCCGCGCCACGCGCGACCTCCTGAAGAAGAGCGGCGTCCCCGTGGTCGAGATGTGGGAACTGGGGGCGGCTGCGATCGACATGGCGGTCGGCTTCTCGCACCGCGAGGCCGGCGCGACGGCCCTGCGGCATCTGGCGTCGAAAGGGCGGCGGCGCGTCGCCTTCCTGGGTGCGCGCACGCAGGAGGACCGCCGCGCCGCGGCGCGTGCCGAAGGCTTCGCGGCCGCGGCCCAGGGGCAGGCGACGGCCGTCGTGATCAATCATCCCGCGCCGGCGAGCGCTGAAGCCGGGGCGCTCCTGATCGCCCGCGCCCTTCAGCAGGTCGAGGGATTGGACGGAATCGCCTGCTCCAACGACATGGTGGCGCTCGGGGTCGTGTTCGAATGCCAGCGCCGCGCGATCGCGATCCCCGACCGGCTAGCCGTCGTGGGTTTCGGCGACCTGGGCTTCGCGGCTTCCTGCAATCCGCCGCTGACGACCATCCGCCCCTCCGGCGACATCATCGGGCGGGAGGTCGCCCGGCTGGTCCTGGAACGGCTGCGTGGCGCCGCGCGGGATCGCGAGAAGACGGTCGACACCGGCCATCTCCTGGTCGAGCGCCGGAGCGCCTGAACGACCGGTTGCGCTTGCAGTGGCCGGCCGGCGGCCCGACATAGGGTCTTCCACGCCTTCCGGAGCTGCGACGGGACCATGCCAATGGGCAATGCATTCGCCTTCCGCTTCGACAACAGCTATGCGCACCTGCCCGACCGCTTCCACGTCCGCCTGCCGCCCACGCCGGTCCGCGCGCCCCGGCTGATCAGGCTGAACGTACCGCTGGCCGAGGAGCTGGGCCTCGACCCCGCCTCGATCGATGCCGAGGCGGCGGCGGCCGTCTTCTCCGGCAGCCGCGTGCCCGAGGGCGCCGACCCGATCGCGATGGCCTATGCCGGGCACCAGTTCGGCCATTTCGTGCCGCAGCTCGGGGACGGCCGGGCGATCCTGCTGGGCGAGGTGGTCGACCGGGAAGGCCGGCGCCGCGACGTCCAGCTGAAGGGAGCCGGGCGGACCCCGTTCTCGCGCGGAGGGGACGGGCGCGCGGCGCTCGGGCCGGTGCTGCGCGAATACCTCGTCAGCGAGGCGATGCACGCGCTGGGCATCCCGACGACGCGCACGCTCGCCGCGGCGACCACCGGCGAGCAGGTCTATCGCGAGGACGCCCTGCCGGGCGCGGTCCTGACGCGCGTCGCCGCCAGCCACATCCGGGTCGGGACCTTCGAATACTTCGCCGTGCGGGGCGACGTCGACGCCGTCCGGCAGCTCGCCGACCACGTCATCGAGCGCCACTATCCCGACCTGCGCCAAGCCGAGCGGCCCTACCTCGCGCTGCTGGAGGCGGTGGTGGAGCGGCAGGCGGCACTGGTCGCCCGCTGGCTGCAGGTCGGCTTCATCCACGGCGTCATGAACACCGACAACACCTCGGTCTCCGGCGAGACGATCGACTACGGCCCCTGCGCGTTCATGGACGCCTACGATCCGGCGACGGTGTTCAGCTCGATCGACCGGGGCGGCCGGTACGCCTTCGCGAACCAGCCGCCGGTCGCCCAGTGGAACCTCGCCCGCCTCGCCGAGGCGCTGCTGTCGCTGATCGACCCGGAGCCGGAGCGCGCGCTGGAGCCGGCGCGCGCCGCGATCGACGCGTTCCCGGGGCATTTCGAACGCCACTGGTTGGCCGGCATGCGCCGCAAGCTGGGCCTGGCCATGGACGAGGCCGGCGACCGCGCGCTCGTCGACGGCCTGCTCGACGCGATGCACGCGGGGACGGCCGACTTCACGCTGACCTTCCGCCGGCTGTGCGACGCCGCCGCGGCCCCCGAAGCCCTCGCCGGCGTGCGCAGCCTGTTCTCGGCTCCCGGCGCGTTCGACGCCTGGGCCGCAGCCTGGCGGGACCGGCTCGAGCGGGACCCTCAGTCGCCCGGCGAGCGCGCGGACGCGATGCGCCGGGTCAACCCAGCCTTCATCCCGCGCAACCACCGGGTCGAGCGAGCACTGGCGGCGGCCGTGGAACGCGACGACTTCGCCCCGTTCGAGGAGCTGCTGCAGGTCCTGTCGACCCCCTACGAGGACCAGCCCGGCCGCGCCGAGTACGCCGAGCCGCCCCAGCCCGGGGAGCGGGTGCTCCAGACCTTCTGCGGCACCTAGACCGCGTCCTAGCTAGACCGCGTCCGCAGCACAACCCTTCTTCACCCGGGCGAACGCGGCGAGGGCCCGGCCGCGGGCGGCGGCGTGGTCGACCACCGGCGTCGGGTAGGTCCGGCCGAGCACGACGCCCGCGGCCCGCAGCTCGCCCTCGGGCGCCTCCCAGGGCCGGTGGACGTGGCGGGCCGGCAGCCCGCGCAACTCCGGGACCCAGCGCCGCACGTAGTCGCCCTCCGGGTCGAACTTCATCCCCTGCAGGACGGGGTTGAAGATGCGGAAATAGGGCGCGGCGTCGGCGCCGCAGCCGGCGATCCATTGCCAGTTCGCGGCGTTGCTGGCGAGGTCCGCGTCGACGAGCGTGTCCCAGAACCACGCCTCGCCGGTCTGCCACGGGATCAGCAGGTGCTTCACCAGGAAGGACGCCGCGATCATCCTGACCCGGTTGTGCATCCAGCCGGTCGACCACAGCTCGCGCATGCCTGCGTCGACCAGGGGATAGCCGGTGGCGCCGCGCTGCCACGCACGCAGCGCCTCCGGGTCCTCGCGCCAGGGAAAGTCCGCGAATTCCGGCCGCAGCGGCACCGCGGGCAGGCCGCGGTGGTGATAGAGGAGGTGGTAGGAGAACTCGCGCCGTCCCAGCTCCGCCAGGAACTTCGCGGCGCCGCCCCGACCGCCGCGGACACCGGACGCCGTCAGCACCGCGTGCCAGACCTGGCGCGGCCCGACCTCGCCGAAGCGCAGATGGGGTGACAGGCGCGAGGTGGCCTCCAGGCCGGGCTGGTCGCGCCGTGCCGCGTAGCCTTCGAGCGCCCCGTCCAGGAAATCGGTGAGACGCTGTCTCGCTCCGGCCTCGCCCGGCGTCCAGGCCGCGCGCAGGCCGCCGGCCCAGTCCGGCGCGTCGGGCAGCAACCTCCAGGCATCCAGGGTATCGCCGGGAAGTGCCGCCCCGAGGAGCTTTCGCGGCGCCGGCAGCGGCGGCGGCGGATCACCCTTGGCCAGGCAGGCGCGCCAGAAGGCGGAATGGACGCGGCACGGCCCGCCCGCCCTGGTGGTCACGGTCCAGGGCTCGTGCAGCAGGGCGGCGTTGAAGCTGCGGACGGTGAAGCCGACGGCCTTCAGGGACGCCTTGACCGCTTCGTCGCGGGCGATCGCGAAGGGCTCGTAGCGGCGGTTCCAGAACACCGTGTCGGCACCGGCCTCGCGGATCAATGCCGGCAGGACCGCACGCGGATCGCCCCGGCGCAGCACGAGGGCGCATCCCAGCGCGGCCAGGTCCCGGCCCAGCGCCGCGAGACTGTGATGCAGCCACCAGCGCGCGGCACCGCCCATCCGCCATGTACCGGGCGTGTCGTCGTCCAGGACGTACACCGGCAGCACCGGCCGGCCGGTCCGCGCCGCCTCCGCCAAGGCGGGGTTGTCGGCGAGGCGAAGGTCCTGCCGGAACCAGACGATGATCGGCGTGGAGGAGGCGTCAGCCATGGCGGCGGTGCGTCTTTCGGCCGTTGCACGGTCGCGTGCCGCACGCAAAGCCCCGGCACGCCGCAACGACTTAGGTCGAATGCGACGCTTTCAAGCCGCGCAGGGCCGCGACCTCCGCCTCCAGTTCGGTGATGCGGGCTTGCAGCGGCGCCACGACCGCCGCCGTCTCCGCGGCGGTGAAGCGCGGCGTGATGTGCTGCGGGCAGTTCCAGTCGAAGGCCTCGACCGTGACCACGACGGCGCGCTCGACCCGCGCCCGGTAGTCGGGCAGTTCCAGCCGCCGCATCAGGGCGGCGTCCCCGTCGGCGCCCCCGTCGGCGCCCCCGTCGGCGGCGACGACGCGGGCGCGGCCGAGGAGTTTCAGCCGGCGCCGGTTCGCATAGTCCATCAGGATCAGTACCACCCGGTCGTCCGGCACGAGGTTGCCGACGCTGACATATTGCCGGTTGCCGCGGAAGTCGGCGAAGGCGATGCACCGCTCGTCCAGCACCCGCAGGAAGCCCGGCGGGCCTCCCCGGTGCTGCACGTAGGGCCAGCCGGTCTGCGACACCGTCGCCATGTAGAAGGCGTCGCGCGCCGAAATGAAGGCCGCCTCGGCGGGGCCGAGCCGGTCGTGGTGGGCCTCGCCCTCCTCGAACCGCACGTAGCCGGCGCGGCTGCCCTGCGCCTCCTGCACGGCCTTCACCGCGGGAGTGAAGGCGATCTCGGCGAATCTGTGTCCCATTCCACCCTCCTTCGCCGGACCGGCCCGGCTCCGCTTCGTCATCAGGCCGCCAGCAGCGCCACCTTGGGGAAGTCGATCTCGACCTGCGTCGCCTTGCCGAGCATGTTGGTCAGGACGTTCAGGGCGACGTTCACGATGATCTCGACGATCTCTCCGTCGGTGTAGCCGGCCTCGCGCACGGCCCCGAACTCCGCCGCGGTCACCTCGCCGCCATGGGCGGCCAGCGCCTTGGCGAAGGCGACGGCCGCCGCGGCCTTGGCGTCGCGCGAACCGCCGGCGCGGGCGGCGGCGATCTCGCCGTCGTCGAGGCCGGCGGCGCGCCCGATCGCGGCATGGGCCGAGACGCAGTACTGGCAGGCGTTCTCCTCGGCGACGGCCAGCGCGATGCGCTCGCGCGTCCGGAGATCGAGCGCCCCCTCGCCGGTACCGCCGTACAGGCCGAGGAAGCCCTTCAGCGCCGGCGCGGAGTTCGCCAGCACCCGGATGAAGTTCGGGGTGACGCCGAGCTGGGACTGCACGGCCGCCAGCAGCACCGCCGCCTCGCCGGTCGCGGCGGCCGGATCGATCATGGGAATGCGGGACATCGGTCTCTCCTGTCTATTATGCCGGTTGTGCGCCGGCACCCGGCCGGAACGGGCGGACAGTGCGCCATTACGCTGCGGGGCAGAATGGCCGCTACCCGCAATGGATCATTGCGGCCGGCGAAACGCCGAGGAGAACCCCAGGCGGGCATCTTCCGGGCACGCCGCACGAAACAGGTACTACACAGGCCGGAAACGCCGGCGGAGATTCGAAATTCGGTAATATTCCTGTGATTGTCGCAATAATTACTCTCGTTAACGAAGTAAATCAACAATTAACCAGACGCAGACTCACAAAATTTTAACGACTTCCGACCACCATGCTCCTCGTGAGAAGGAATTTCTCCATACGATAGTCTCAGAAGGAGCAGTCAATAGATGTTCTCGCGTTTCATCCTGCCGATCGCAGCACTCGCCGCCCTTTCGATGCCCGCCCTGGCCGCCAACGGGACCGCGGACGAGGCCAAGGCCCTCATGGAGCGCGCGGCGGCGCATTTCGAGAAGGCCGGCGCCGAGCAGGCGCTCAAGGACTTCACCAATACCGGGGGCGAGTTCGTCGACCGCGATCTCTACGTATTCTGCTTCAACCTCGACGCGGTAACGACGGCCCATGGCGGCAATCCCGCGCTGATGGGCAAGGACATTTCCAAGCTGAAGGACGCGGACGGCAAGTCCTTCACCCTGGAGATCCGCGACGTCGCGATGAAGAGCGGAACCGGCCAGGTCGACTACAAGTGGGTCAATCCGACCTCCAAGAAGATCGAGCAGAAATCGACTTACGTCCAGCGGCTGGGCGACAACGCCTGCGGCGTCGGCTTCTACAAGACCTGAAGCCGGCCGACCATTCGCAAGCATAACGCGGGGCGGGCCGGTTGCCGGCCCGCCCCGCAGGGGAGGACGACGTGACCAAGGGAATGCTGCGCCTGTCGGACTGGCGCATCTCCACGAAAGTGCTGCTGGCGCCCGCGACGGCCATCACCCTGCTCGCGGGCATCGTCGGGCTCGGCGTCACCGTGCTGACGGTGCAGGAAAGGCAACTCCTGCTCCTGACCGAGGACGTCTTCGCCGACCACCGGCAGATCACGGAAGCGATCGAGATGGTGGCGGCGGCCGACACCGACCTCTACCGCATCATCGGCATCGCCGTGAACGAGACCGACGCCGCCAAGCTGCAGGCCAAGATGGAAGAGACCGGCGACCTGCTCGAGAAGGCGCGGGCCGCGGTCGCCGGCATCCGCGCCGTGTCGCTCGACCCCGCGATCGCCGGCGCGTTCGGGTCCGCGGAACTGGAGGCCGGCACGAAGTCGCCGGAGGAGGCACGCAAGGAACTGGAGGCCAGCTACGCGACCTTCCTGGAACTGGCGCAGCAGGTCATCGACATGGCGGCGGTCGATACCGCGACCGCGAGCCTGTTCATGGTCGGCGCCGACGAGGAAGCCGAGAAGACCCGGATGCTGCTCCACGAACTCGAGGAGCGCAGCGGCGCGCTGACGTCCGCGGCCGGCGACGCGGCCGCCCAGGACCTGAGGCAGGCGATCATCACCTTCGTGTCCATCGCCGCCGTCGCCGCGCTCCTGGCGGTGGCCGTCAGCCTGCTGGTTGCCCGCGCCATCGGCCGGCCTGTCGTGCGGCTGACCGCCGCCATGGAGGCGCTCGCCGGCGGGACGATCGACGTCGAGGTGCCCTATGCCGGGCAGAAGGACGAGATCGGGGCCATGGCACGGACGCTGGGCGTGTTCCGGGACAACGCCGCGGAGCGCCGGCGGCTCGAGGAGGCGCAGGCCGAGGAGCACGCGGCGCGCAGCCGGCGCGCCGAGCGCATCGAGGCCCTGATCCGGGAGTTCGACGGCAAGGTCGCGGCGGCACTGGCCGAGGTGTCGGCCGCGGGCGGCCAGATGCGCGGTGCCGCGGAGCGGATGACGGCGCTCGCCGACCGCACCAGCCAGCAGGCCGGCGCCACGGCGTCCGCCGCCGACGAGACCTCGGCCAACGTGCAGACCGTCGCGGCCGCGACCGAGGAGATGGCGGCCTCCATCCAGGAGATCGGCCGGCAGGTGAGCCGCTCGACCGACATCGCGAGTCAGGCCGTGCGCGAGGTCCGGGACACCGGCCAGACGGTCCGCGGGCTCGCCGAGGCGGCGCAGAAGATCGGCGAGGTCGTCCAGCTGATCTCCGACATCGCGAGCCAGACCAACCTGCTGGCGCTGAACGCCACCATCGAGGCGGCGCGCGCCGGCGAGGCCGGCAAGGGCTTCGCCGTCGTGGCGAGCGAGGTCAAGGCGCTGGCCAACCAGACCGCGCGCGCCACCGACGAGATCGCATCCCAGATCGGCACCGTCCAGACGGCGACGGGCGGCACCGTCACCGCGATCGAGGCGGTCGACCGCACGATCTCGTCGATCAGCGAAATCGCCTCGGCCATCGCCGCGGCGATCGAGCAGCAGAACGCGACCACGGGCGAGATCACCCGCAACGTGCAGCAGGCCGCCCTGGGGACCCAGGAGGTCAGCAGCAATGTCGGCGAGGTGAACGACGCGGCCGGCGAGACCGGCGTGGCGGCGTCCCAGGTGCTCGGCGCGTCCGAAGGGCTCGGCCGCCAGTCCGAGATCCTCAAGCGCGAGATCGAGGCCTTCCTGGTCGGCATCCGCGCCGCCTGATCCGCCGAAGCCCTGGAACCCCGGCGCGCGCAACCCCATAATGGAGGAAACCACAACCCCGGCCGAGCCATGTTCCAACAGCACACCGTCGATTTCGCCGACAAGCCCGCAGCCTACCGGGAGTTGGCGGGCCAGTTGGAGGCGCTGCTCGCCGGGGAGCGCGACCTGGTCGCGAACGCCGCCAATACGGCGTCCCTGATCTGGCACGGGCTGCCCGACCTCAACTGGGCGGGCTTCTATTTCCTGAAGGAAGGCGAGCTCGTCCTCGGCCCGTTCCAGGGCAAGCCCGCCTGCGTGCGCATCGCGCTCGGCCGCGGCGTCTGCGGCACCGCGGCCGACCGGCGCGAAAGCCTGCTGGTCGAGGACGTCCACGCCTTCCCCGGCCACATCGCCTGCGACGTCGCCTCGCGCTCGGAGCTCGTCGTGCCGCTGGTGCGCGGGGACGCGCTGCTGGGCGTCCTCGACCTCGACAGCCCGGTCCCGAGCCGCTTCGACGAGACGGACCGCGCGGGATGCGAGCAGTTGGCGCGCATCTTCCTCGCATCGCTTTCCTGATCCAGCAGCCGGAAATTTCGGCGAGGCCGTGAACGCACGGCCCGGTACGGGTTTTCTCTCCGCAGATCGAACGCGGAGGCGAAGCGATGAGGCCGACCCTCGTCCTGGACGTCGTCGGGCTGACGCCGTCGCTGCTCGGCCGCTACACGCCCAACCTGAACCGCCTCGCCGAACGCGGCGGCCGGCGTGCGCTCAAGACGGTGACGCCGGCCGTCACCTGCACCGTGCAGACGACGATGCTGACCGGCCTGGCGCCGCGCGACCACGGCATCGTCGCCAACGGATGGTATTTCCGCGACCTCGCCGAGGTCTGGTTCTGGCGCCAGTCGAACCGGCTGGTCGCCGGCGAGCGGGTCTGGGACGCCGCGCGCCGGATCGATCCCGGCTTCACCTGCGCCAACCTGTTCTGGTGGTACAACATGTATTCCGGGGCCGACATCGGCGTGACGCCGCGGCCCATGTACCCCGCCGACGGGCGCAAGATCCCGGATTGCTACGCCGAGCCGCCGGAGCTGCGCGACGAGCTGACCGGCCTGCTCGGCCGTTTCCCGCTGTTCCAGTTCTGGGGCCCGGCGACCGACATCGCGTCCAGCGCCTGGATCGCCCGGGCCGCCCGCCACGTGATGGCGACCCGCAAGCCGACGCTGACGCTGGTCTACCTGCCCCATCTCGACTACTGCCTCCAGCGGCTCGGCCCCCGGCACCCGCAGGTGGTCAAGGACCTCGCCGAGGTCGACAGGCTGTGCGGGGAGCTGATCGCCGAGGCCGACGCCGTCGGCGGGGCCGTGATCGCCCTGTCGGAATACGCGGTCGCCCCCGTCCGGCGGCCCGTTCACGTCAACCGCGCCCTGAGGGAGGCGGGCCTGATCCGCGTGCGCGAGGAGCTCGGCCGCGAGCTGCTCGACCCCGGCGCCTCGGCCGCCTTCGCGGTCGCGGACCATCAGGTCGCCCATGTCTACGTCCGCGACCCGGCACGGATCGGCGAGGTCGCGCGCCTGATCGAGGCGCTGCCCGGCGTCGAGCGGGTCCTCGACGAGGACGGCAAGCGCGCCTTCGGGCTCGACCACCCGCGCTCGGGCGAACTGGTGGCGCTGGCCGAGCCGGACGCCTGGTTCACCTACTACTACTGGCTCGACGACGCGCGCGCGCCCGATTTCGCGCGCATGGTCGAGATCCACCGCAAGCCCGGCTACGACCCCGTCGAGCTGTTCCTCGATCCTGCCCTGCGCTGGCCGAAGGGCGCGGTCGGCTGGCGGCTGCTGAAGCGCGCACTCGGCCTGCGCACGCTGCTGGACGTCATCCCGCTGGACGCGACGCTGGTCAGGGGCTCGCACGGGCGGCCGACCGACGATCCCGAGGAGGGGCCGGTGATCCTCAGCTCGGAGCCCGGGCTGCTGCCCGACCGCCCGGTCGCCGCCGCCGAGGTCAAGGACCTGATGCTCGCCCACGTGTTCGGCAAGGCGGCCGTTCCGGTGGGGTAGCGCGCACCGGCGGATCGGGCGAAGGTCCGGCCACCGTCCCAGCATATGCATGGGCCCCGAACCGGATAATGGACCTATTATCCCGCGATAATAGGCTATTTTTCCGGAAAGATCAATACCCGAGGGGACCGAGCTGCCCGGCGAAACCCGGGCCGCGCGCTAAAGCCGGCCTGCCACCTCGTCCGCCTCGCGCATCAGGCGGGCGATCAGGTCGGCGGCACCCTGGCGCCGCGCCATGCGCAGCCCCTGCCCCGCCCACAGGGACAGCATGTCCGCCCGCCCCTGCCCGGCCGCCGCCGTGCGCATCGGCCGGGTCAGCGCGTTCTGGAGCGGATAGGGCAGTGCCGCGTCCTCCATCTCCGTCATGAAGCGGTTGACGATGCCGCGCGCCGGCCGGCCGGAGAAGGCCCGGGTCACGCGCGTGCCGTGTTCCTCGCCCTCTAGGATCGCCGACTTGTGGGCTTCCGGTATCCCCGCCTCGTCGCAGGTGAGGAAGGCCGTGCCCATCTGCACCGCCTCGGCGCCGAGCGCCAGCGCGGCCACGATGCCGCGGCCGTCCATGATCCCGCCGGACGCGATCACCGGCACGCGCACGGCGTCGGCGACCTGGGGAACGAGCGCCATGGTCCCGACCATCGACGCCTCGAACCCGGCGGCGAAGGTGCCGCGATGCGCCCCCGCCTCGCTGCCCTGGGCCACGACGGCGTCGACCCCGGCCTTCTCCAGCAGCACCGCCTCGGCCACCGTCGTCGCGGTGCCGACAACGGCCAGGCCGCGCGAGCGGGCGGCATCCAGGGCGGCGGCCGGAGGGATGCCGAAGGTGAAGCTGAACACGGACGCGCCGCTGTCCAGCACCGCCGCGAGCTGGTCGTCGAAGAGGTCGCCGGCGCGGGACGGCGCGGCCGGCGGCGGCAGGCCGAGTTCGGCGTGGAACGGCGCCATGCGGGCGAGCGCCGGGCCGGCATCGGGCTCCGGGTCCGGGGCCGGCACCGAGGCGAACAGGTTGATCCCGAAAGGCCCCGGCGTCAGCGCGCGGACGGCGCGCGCGGCGTCGAGGATCTGCGCCGGCGTCAGGTAGGCGGCACCTATGAAGCCCAGCGCCCCCGCGTTCGAAGCCGCGGCCACCAGCGCCGGCGTGCTGGCGCCGCCGGCCATGGGCGCCTGGATGATGGGATGGGCCAGCCCGAGCCTACCGGTCAACCTCGTCTCGAATCGCATGCGCCACCTCCTTGCTCGCCACGAGCCTAGGTCATGGCGCCGGCCATGAAAAACGAATTGAAGTGAGCGGTCCCATCTGGAAACCAGATGCCCTCAGTCGGCGGCGTCGGCCCGCGCGGACCGGGGACGGGCGCAGTCGAGGAAGGCGGCGAGCGCGCTGGAGACGAAGCCGTCCCGCCGCCGCACGAAGACGGTCTCGACCCCGGCTTCGGCAGGCGGGAGCGCATGGAGCGCCACCCGCCCGTCGCGCGCGGCCGGCGCCGCCACGCCCCTGGGCAGCAGCGTGACGCCGACCCCGCCCGCGACGCAGGCGAGGATGCCGTCGAGCGAGCCGAACTCCAGCAGGCGCGGGCCGACCGCGCCGCGCGCGGCGAGCACCGCCTCCAGGCGCTGGCGGTAGGAGCAGCCCGCGCGGAAGACGACGATCTTCGGCGTGCCGGCGCGCAGCAGCGCGTCGAGGCTCCGCACGCCGCCGGCGGTCACGAGGACGAGCTCCTCCTCCCACACCGTCATGGCCTCCAGCTCGGGATGGCCGACCGGCCCGCAGACGAAGGCCCCTTCGATCCGATGTTCCAGCACGGCGGCGACGAGCTCGCAGGTGGTGCCGGTGCGCAGAACGAGGTCGACGGCGGGATGGGCGGCGGCATAGTCCGCGAGCACGCGCGGCAGGCGCAGCGCGGTGGTCGTCTCCAGCGAGCCGACGGCGAGCGAGCCCTTCGGGCACCCGTCGTCGGCGACCGCCCGGCGCGCCTCGTCCAGGAGACGGGCGGCACGCGCGGCATAGGGCAGCAGGCGGCGCCCGGCGTCGGTCGGGACGGCCCCGCGGCTGTGGCGGTGGAACAGCGGCACGCCCAGCTCGCGCTCCAGCAGGCGGATGCGCGCGGTCACGTTCGACTGGACGGTGTTCAGCTCGGCCGCCGCCCTGCCCATCGTGCCGAGCCGCGCCACCGCCTCGAAAACCCTGAGATCCCCGGCATCCATGGCCTCTCCCCCGCCGCGAGCGCGCACGATGCTACCACGGCGGCGGCGCTCACTCGATCGTCAGCGTCTCCTCGCGGCCTCCCGGCAGCGCGGCCCGCGGCTGCTGGCCGCGGAGGACGGAGTTGCCCTCGTACAGCATGCGCTGGTCGACGGCCGGCGGGTCGGTCCAGTCCTCCTCGCGGATCTGGCCGGAGCGGCCATAGGCGGCGAGCGCGTTGGCGTAGGTCAGCCGCTCGACGTCGGCCGCCGGTATGCCGCGCTCCAGCATCAGGCGCGCGGTCTTCGGCACGGCCAGCGGGTCCGAGACGCCCCAGTCGGCCGAGCTGTCGACGAACATGCGCTCGGAGCCGTAGCGCCGCGCGATCGCGACCATGCGCTCGCTGCCCATCTTGGTCCTGGGATAGAGCGTGAAGGCCGCCCAGAAGCCGCGGTCCAGGACCTCGTCCACCGTCTCCTCGTTGTTGTGGTCGATCACGACCCGCGCCGGCTCGATCCCGTGCTCGGCGATCACGTCCATGGTGCGCGAGGTGCCGCGCTTCTTGTCCCGGTGGGGGGTGTGGATGCAGACCGGCAGGTCGAACTCCCGCGCCAGCTCGAGCTGGGCGCGCAGGGCCCGGTCCTCGGCCTCGGTCTGCTCGTCGTAGCCGATCTCGCCGACCGCGACGACGCCCTCCTTCGCCAGGAAGCGGGGCAGGACCTCCAGCACCTGCTCGGCCAGGGCCTCGTCGTTGGCCTCCTTGCTGTTGAGGCCGATCATGCAGTAGTGGCGGATGCCGAACTGGGCGGCGCGGAACCGCTCCCAGCCGACCAGGGTCGACAGGTAGTCGGCGTAACTGCCGACGCTGGTCCGCGGCTGGCCGGTCCAGAACGCCGGCTCGATCACCGCGACAACGCCGGCGGCGGCCATCGCCTCGTAGTCGTCGGTCGTGCGGGCGAGCATGTGGATATGCGGGTCGATCAGCATCATCGGGCTTCCCCTTCGGTCGATCCGGGAACCAGGCCGTCCCAGGTGATCCGGCCGGTGGCGACGGCCCCGGCCAGGTCCGGCACGCCGGCGAGCAGGGCCGGCGCGTCCGGGTGCGGGCAGGCGGCGAGCGCCAGGGCCGCCGCCGCGCGCTCCTGCGGGTCGCCGGTCCGCAGCAGGTCCGCCAGTTCCGCCAGCGCAGCGTCGTCGGCATGCGGGCCGACGCAGCGCCACAGATCCACCGGGACCGGGCGGCGCGCCGCCCTGCGCTCGCGGGCGTAGTCGACGAGCATGCGTGCGAGATCGGGGTTGGCGCGCCGGTCGAGCCCGTGGACCGGCGCCAGCGGCACCCCGACGAACAGCGCCTTCAGGATCATGTGGTTCCAGGTCGCCTCGGAGAAGCGTTCGGCCGGATAGGGGTTGTCGTGCGCGACCGCCCGGAACACCGCGGTCATGTTCGAGCGCACGCCCTCGGCCGCCCGCGCGACGTGCCGCGCGGGATCGGGGTAGAGCGGCAGGCCGCGCAGGAAGGCGACCAGCTCGCCGACATCCGCGGTCGCCCACAGGCGCTCCAGCCGCCGCACAAAGCCCGCTTCATCCTGGCCGGCGGAGCCAGCGTCGTCGGGAACGGTCGCGAGCACGAACAGCAGGCGGGCCGCCTGATCGCAGCTCAGGTCGCGCGGGTCCCAGCCCGGGCGCGCCCGGTCCGCCTCGGCGAGGTCCGCGGGGTCGAGCGACAGGTCCCGCTTGCCGGCGCGCCGGCTCGCCAGCCCGACCGCGAGGTCGAGGGCGCGCACCAGCTCCGGCTCGGACGCCGCGGCGGCGAGCCGCGCCAGCGACGCGGCCACCCAGTCCCGGCCATCGGCCTCCAGACGGCGGTCGAGCCATCGCCGCAGCAGGGCGCGGATCGCGGGGACGTCGGGCTCGGCCATGGTCCAGCCTCCTTCAGGTCCCGGGAATCCGGCGCTGCAGCGCCAGCGTCAGCACGAACGCCGCGACGGCGGCGAGTGCGGGCCCGGGATGCCCCCAGGCCGCGAGGACCACCGCGTCGAACAGGCAGATCCCCGCGATCAGGTGGCCGACCGCCTTGGGCACGCGCAGGCGGCCCGGCACCAGCAGGAAGGAGAGCGACCAGGCGGTCCAGCCCAGGAACAGCAGCCAGAACGCGCACGCCACCGGGTCGGGGAGAGCCGCCGCCAGCCCATAGACGACCGGCACCGCGAGGAGGAGGAGCGGCCACGGGCTGGCGAGCCGGTCCGACGCCTCCTGCCGGGCGGCGTAGGTCAGGCCGACGAGGTAGCACAGCAGCGCCGCCGCCCCGGCCAGCAGGTCGATCCGCGCCGTGCCCGCGAGCGCCGCCCCGGTGCCGACATAGACCAGCACCCGGCACACCCCCATCACCACCGGGCTCAAAGGGTTGGCCTTGTGGTTCCAGTCGTAGACCACGATGGCCCCGGCGAGCGTCGCCGCCGCGAGCCCGGCCGCCCAGCCGGTCCCGGCCGCGTATCCGGTCCAGGCGAGCAGCAGCGCGCCCGCGCCCAGCATCGCCGCCCCGGCGGCGAGCACCGCGTCCGGCCGCGCCTCTCCCGACGGGATCGGCCGGCCCGGGCGCTCGGCCGCGTCGAGCGCCCGGTCGAACCAGTCGTTCAGGTACATGCCGGCGACGTAGGAGAGCGAGAACGCGGCGAGCAGGGCCGGCAGCCAGGGCGAAGCGGGCGACGCGCCGGCCAGGACGGCGCCGGCGAGCACGTTGGTCCAGACCGTGGGCAGGTTCGAGACCCGGCCGAGGCGCAGCGCCGCGGACCAGGTCAGGGGGCGAGCTGCTGCGTGACCCAAGTGAGCTCCCTCGCGATGGCGGCGTCGGTCTCGATGGCCCGAAGGTCTTCGGGCAGCACGTCCCAGGTATAGGTCTCGACCTCGAGATGGGCCGACACCGGGGCTTCTCGGTGCAGCGCCAGGACGTCGGCGACGAAGCGGCGGGTCGAGCCGAGGCCGCCGAAGCCGTCGGCGAACAGCGGCACGTGGAAATGCACCCGCCACTCCCTGTCGCCGCTTGCCCCCTCGCCGCTTGCCCCCTCGCCGCTTGCCTTGTCGCCGGCGCCCGGCAGGGTCGCGAACGCCTCCTCCAGGTCCGCGAAGCGGCGCAGGCCGCCGGCCCCGCGCTCGACCACCTGGTGCAGGTAGACCGCGTCGGCGAAGGGGGCCAGCAGGTCCCGGGCGCCGGGACCGACTGGGGCCAGCCGGAGCCCGGCCGTGAGCTGGAGCTTCGCGATGCGGATGCCCGCCCGCCTCAGCTCCGAGACGGCGAGCCGCGGCTCCTCGTACTCGACGGCGGCGTGGCACAGGTCGAGGCAGACCCCGAGATGTCGGTGCAGCGCCTCGGCGGCCGCAGCCGGGGCGAGGCCGGTCTCGGCGGCGAGCCGGGCCGCCGCCACCGAGGAATGGAGATGATGCCCGAAGAAGGCGACGGTCTCGGCGACCGTCTCCAGGAAGCAGCACGGCTCCGGCTCCAGCGCCAGCACGATCGTGCGCCCGGTCTCCTCGCGCAGGCGGACCAGCCCGGCCACGTGGCGGATCATCAGCCCCGCCATGCGCTCGGCCGCCCCATGGGCGGCGGCCCAGGGCTTGAAGCTGCCGGGCACGGTGCTGACGCTGCCCTCCATCCCGTCCGGAAGCAGGCGGGCGAGCAGCGCCGCCAGGCCGTCGGTGTAGTCGAGCCGGGCCTCGTCCTGCCAGTCCGGGAGATAGACGCCTTCCTTGACCGGGCGGCCGTGGAAAGGACCGTAGGGAAAGCCGTTGATCGTGAACACGTAGAGGCCGGACGCCGCCAGGAAGTCGGCGAACGCCTCCAGGACGCCCGGCCGCGCCAGCTCCGCCGCGGCGACCGCCGAAAGCCGCAGGCCGACCCCGAACGGCCGGTCCGGCGCGACCCGGCGCTTGACCAGCGGGACCCAGCGGCGCACCTGGGCCGAGATCTCGGCCCAGGTTTCGCCGGGATGGATGTTGGTGCAGTAGGTGAGATGTCCGCCCGGCACCTTCATCGCGATGCTTCTCCGGTCTCGCCGGCCTCCCGGTGGGCCTCCCGGGCCTCCAGCCAGCCGACCGCCGAGCAGACCAGCCCCTCGTCGATCGCGTGGACCTCGACCCCGCGGCCGATATCCGCGAGCAGGGTCACCGTCAGCTCGCCGCCGAGATGCTCGCGGAAATCGCGCAGGCCCGACAGCAGCGCCGGCCTGCCGTCCGGACCGGCAAGGCGGAGCGCCGGGTGCCACGGACGCAGGCCCAGGCGGTCGAGCAGCGCGCACACGCGCGTTTCCGCACCGGGCGCCAGCAGGCCCGCCAGCACCGAGTAGCGGGCGTCGAGCGCGATGCCGACCGCGACCGCCTCGCCGTGGCGCAGCGCGTGTCGGGTCAGCATCTCGAGCCGGTGGGCCGCCCAATGCCCGAAGTCCAGCGGCCGGGCGCTGCCGGCCTCGAACGGGTCGCCGCCCGACGCGATGTGGCGCATGTGCAGTTCCGCGCAGCGGCGGATCATCGCCTGGGCCGGGCCGGGCTCGAAACGGGCCAGCGCGCCGGCCTCGTCCTCGAGCCAGCGGAAGAAGCCGGCGTCGCGGATCAGCGCCACCTTGACCGCCTCGGCAAGGCCGGCAACGCGCTCGCGCCGGGGCAGCGAGGCCAGCAGGTCGAAGTCGTTCAGCACCGCGTGGGGCGGAGCGAAGGTGCCGAGGAAGTTCTTCACGCCGAAGGCGTTCACCGCGTTCTTGACGCCGACCCCGCTGTCGTTCTGCGCCAGCACCGTCGTCGGCACCCGCACCAGCCGCACGCCGCGATGGGCCGTCGCGGCGGCGTACCCGACCAGGTCGAGCAACGCCCCGCCGCCGATCGCCACGACATAGGAGTGCCGGTCGATCCCCAGGGCATGCAGCCGGCGCTGGAGCGTCTCGACCAGGGCCGGATCGTTCTTCGCCGCCTCGCCGCCGGGCACGATCTCCGGCGGGGCGACGGCCTCGATGCGCCCGGCATGGTGGGCGGCATAGGCGGTTATGGCGTCCGGCAGGTCGGGCCGGCAGGCCGCCAGCCCTTCCTCGAGAACGGCCAGGAAGCGGTGCCGGCGGTGCGGTTCGCGGCCGGCCAGCGCGTCGGCCAGGGCAGGGTTGGCGGGCCGGAACAGGCCGCGCGTGAAGTGGACGGCGTATTCGTAGGCGACGGCGAAGCGCTGGACATGCACGTCGCCGCTGCCGGTTCCCGGCGATGCGGATGGACGGACCGTGATCCCCGGCATGCTGCCTCCCAGAGGCGGCGTCGCGCCACCCGGACGTCCCAGTCCTCGGAAGCGCGAACTTCCCTCGATCCGGAAGGAACCGGCCGCTTCCCGGGCAGGACTTGGTTGCCAAGATATGTTAACAGCCGATCGCCGACGGCGACCACTTCAAACAGCCCGAAAAAGACTGTTCGTGCCGTGTAATACTTCTTGGCGGCCCAAGCGCGAATTCTACTTTAGAACGGGGAATTCAGCCCAGAACACGTGATGCCGGGAAAACCAGGGCCGCCCTGGTGCCGATGCCGGGACGGCTGTCGATCTCGATCGCGCCGCCGTGGAGTTCCACCAGCCGCTTCGTCAGGGGCAGGCCCAGGCCGGTGCCGTTGTGGCGCCGGGTCAAGGCGTTGTCGACCTGCCCGAACGGCTCCATCGCCTTGCGCCGCTCCTCCGGGGACATCCCGATCCCGGTGTCGCATACCGTCACGGCGAGGTCGCCGTCGGCGCGCAGGCCCGCCGACAGCGTCACGATCCCGCCCGCGAGGGTGTACTTGACCGCGTTGGAGAGCAGGTTCAGCACCATCTGGCGCAGCTTGCGCTCGTCGGCTTGCAGATCCGGCAGCCCGTCCGGCAGCATCGTGCGCAGCGTCACGCCGGCGGTCGCGGCCTGCTGCCCGACGAAGCGCAGGCCGTTGTCCAGCAGGCGCCGCAGCTCGACCCGCGCTTCCACGAGGGACAGGTGCCCCGCCTCGGCCTTGCTGAGGTCGAGAAGGTCGCTGATGAGGTCGAGAAGGTGGCGCCCGCTCGCGTGGATGTCGGAAGCGTAGTCGCGGTAGCGCCGGTCGCCGAGCGGCCCCAGCATCTCCGATTCGATGATCTCGGCGAAGCCGATCACGGCGTTGAGCGGCGTGCGCAGCTCATGGCTCATGTTGGCGAGGAAGCTGCTCTTGGCCTGGCTCGCGAGCTCGGCGGCGCGGCGCGCCTCGTCGAGCTCGCGCGCCCGTCGCTTGGCCTGCTCCACCGAGCGCGCCATCAGGTCGAGCGTGGTGCCGATGCCGCGGTAGAGGCCCCGGTCGACGACGACGAAGCCGGTGGCGAGCGCATGCGGCTTCTCGTGGGCGATGCGATGGCTCACCTCGTCCAGGCCGAGGCGGGCATCGACGACGAGCGGCACCGGGTCGGCCAGCAGCGCGATCGGGCGGCGGTCGTAGAGGTCGCGCAGGAGCGGCTTCGCAAACGTCGTCATCAGCGCCGCCCGGCCGATCATGCCGGCGACGCGCCCGTTCCGGACCAGGGCCAGGGCCGGCCAGGCATCGTTGCCGAGCAGAAGCTCGAACGCGCGCGCGCACGGCGCGTCGGGATCGACCGGCGGCACGTCGAGGGCGAGGTCGGCCGCCGTGCATTCGCGGCCGGCCGGCCGGGTCTCGGCAGGATCGCTGCTCTGCGTCGCCGCGACGGATACCGCGATGGACATGGGAGGCTCCGATGGCCGGCACTTTCGAAGGACTTAGCACGCCCACGTGACAAACGGGTTACCGGACGGTTCCCAGCATCGGATGCCCAGCATCGAACGCCACGAGACAGGAGGCACGCCATGTCCCGCACGCCGGAAAATCCCGGGCCGACCGGAACCGACGCCGATACCGGCGCCGCGAAGCTCCGCCAGCAGCAGCACACCGGCAACCACGAGGAACGCCCGCAGAACGAGAAGGAGGGCAACGAGAAATACGGCGGCACGCGCAAGGGCGCCGAGAACATGGAGCACGGCGACCGCAAGCCCTAGCGCCGGGTCGCGGAAGACGGATACGGCCGCGCCCGCGCAGGTCCAGCGCTCAGTCGTCCTCGATGCCGGACGAGGGCAGCCGGACGACCATGGTGCGGCCGATCTCGCGCAGCCTGGCGTCGAGGGCGCTGAGCGGCCGGCCGTCCTCGTCATCGTGGGGGTCGTCGCGGGTGTCGCCGCGGGCGGCGTGGACGGCGTGGAGGGCGGCCTCCAAGGCGGCATCGTCGGCGTCGGTGGCGGCCAGCAAGGCCTCGATCTCGTCCAGTTCGTGACGCAATGACACGGGACGCCCGAGGGCAGCCGGCTTCGGGGACGCGGAAACCCGTCCGGCGTCATGGTTTGTCATGGAAAGTCCGGGGGTGGCAGGGCTCGGGGACGCGGAAACCCCTCCGGCGTCATGGTTTGTCATGGAACGTCCGGGGGTGGCAGGGCTCGGGGACGCGGAAACCCCTCCGGCGTCACGGTTTGTCATGGTTTGTACCGGACCCGCCTGCGCCCTGGCCTGCGCGCGCAGCTCGGCCCCGATCTCCTCGCGCATTTCGGCGCGCAGTTCCTCGGCGATCTCGGGGCGCATCTGCTCGCGCAGGTCGTCGCGGACCTCGTCGTGCAGGCGCTCGCGCTCGCGCGGGGTCACGGTGCGCTGGGCGCGGACGTCCTTCTCGAAGCGCCACCACTGGGCCATCGTGCGGCTGGCGGCATCGAGCTTGCCGTTCTTCCAGAAGACATCGAGCATCCGCTCGTACTTGCCGCGCATGCTGCCGATCATGGCCTGCTCGCGGTTCTCCTCCGCCTCGCGCAGCGCGCCGATTCGGGCCTGGACGTCGTCGCGCACCCACAGCTCCGCGGCGTGCCGGCGGGCGGCGACGGGCGGGTAGCCGGCGCGGCGCGCGGCCTCGGCCAGGGGCTCGCCGCGCGCGGCGGCGCGGCAGAACTGCTCGACGCGCGGCGGCAGGGGGGCGGGGGTGTCCATGGCGGGCTCTCCTCGTTCCGGTTGAACGGACAAGGAGAGAACAAAATAGGATAATAGTCAAGAGAACATCCCCTCTCCCGTGCAACGGGAGAGGGGGGGGACCCAGCCGGAGGCTGGGAGGGTGAGGGAAAATGCTCGAAAACCCTCACCCTCCCACCGCTTCGCGGCGGGCCCCTCCCTCTCCCGCGTTGCGGGAGAGGGACAATTGTCCTAGCTAGGCGGCTTGGCGCATCATGTTGCGCAGGACGTATTGCAGGATGCCGCCGTTGCGGTAGTAGTCGAGCTCGTCCAGCGTGTCGATGCGGCACAGCGCCTTGATCGTCTCGCTGCTGCCGTCGGCCCGGCGGATCACCACGTCCAGGTCGGCGCGCGGCTTGAGGCCCGCCTCGACGCCCAGCACGTCGAAGGTCTCGGTGCCGTCCAGCTTCAGCGTCTGGCGGTTCTGGCCGTCCTTGAACTGGAGCGCGAGCACGCCCATGCCGATCAGGTTGGACCGGTGGATGCGCTCGAAGCTCTCGGCGATCACCGCCTTGACGCCCAGCAGGCGCGTGCCCTTGGCCGCCCAGTCGCGCGACGAGCCGGTGCCGTACTCCTTGCCGGCGACGATCACCAGGGGCACGCCCTCGTCCTGGTAGCGCATCGCCGCGGTGTAGATCGGCATCACCTCGCCCGAGGGCTGGTGCCGGGTCACGCCGCCCTCGATGCCGGCCACCATCTCGTTGCGGATGCGGATGTTGGCGAAGGTGCCCCGCATCATCACTTCGTGGTTGCCGCGCCGCGCGCCGTAGGAGTTGAAGTCGGTCGGACGGACCTGATAGCCCAGCAGGTACTCGCCCGCCGGGCCGTCCTTCTTGATCGAGCCGGCCGGCGAGATGTGGTCGGTCGTGATGCTGTCGCCCAGGATCGCCAGCGGCCGCGCGCCGCGGACGTCGTGAACGGGCTCGGGCTCGGGCTTCATGTCCTCGAACAGCGGCGGCAGCTTGACGTAGGTCGAGCCTTCCGTCCACGCGTAGGTGGCGCCGGTCGCGGTCTCGATCTCCCGCCACTCCTCCGGCCCCTCGAAGACGTTGGAGTAGCGCTGGCGGTACATCTCCGGCGTCAGCGCGCGGCGCATCGTCTCGTCGATCTCGTGGGCGCTCGGCCAGATGTCGCGCAGGTAGACGGGCTGGCCGTCGCGGCCGGTGCCGATCGGGTCGTTGACGAGGTCGATCTTGACGTTGCCGGCGAGCGCGTAGGCGACGCACAGCGGCGGCGAGGCCAGGTAGTTGGCGCGCGTGTGCGGGTTGACGCGGCCCTCGAAGTTGCGGTTGCCGGACAGCACCGCGGCGACGACGAGGTCGCCCTCCTCGACCGCGGCCGAAATCGGCTCGGGCAGCGGGCCGGAGTTGCCGATGCAGGTCGTGCAGCCGTAGCCGACGAGGTTGAAGCCGAGCTGGTCGAGATAGTCCTGCAGGCCGGCCGCCACGAGATAGTCGGTCACGACCTGGCTGCCGGGGGCGAGCGAGGTCTTTACCCAGGGCTTCGAGAGCAGGCCCTTCTCGACCGCCTTCCTGGCGAGCAGGCCGGCGCCGATCAGGACGCTGGGGTTGGAGGTGTTGGTGCACGACGTGATCGCCGCGATCACGACGTCGCCCTGCTTCAGGCGGTAGTCCGCGCCCTTGACCGGGGCCGATGCCTCGGCGTCGGGGCATTTGAAGGTGTCGACGAGGTCGCGCTTGAAGGCGCCGGACAGCGCCGACAGCGCCACCCGGTCCTGCGGGCGGCGCGGCCCGGCCAGCGACGGCTCGACCTGGGAGAGGTCGAGCTCGAGCGTGTCGGTGAAGACCGGCTCGGGCGAGGCGTCGTCGCGCCACATGCCCTGCGCCTTCGCGTAGGCCTCGACCAGCGCCACGCGCTCGGGGTCGCGGCCGGTGAAGGTCAGGAACTTGATCGTCTCGGCGTCGATCGGGAAGATGCCGCAGGTGGCGCCGTATTCGGGCGCCATGTTCGCGATCGTGGCACGGTCGGCCAGCGGCAGGGCGGCGAGGCCCGGCCCGAAGAACTCCACGAACTTGCCGACGACGCCCTTCTTGCGCAGCATCTGCGTCACGGTCAGCACGAGGTCGGTCGCGGTCGTCCCCTCCCTGAGGCGGCCGGTCAGCTTGAAGCCGACGACCTCGGGGATCAGCATCGAGATCGGCTGGCCCAGCATCGCCGCCTCGGCCTCGATGCCGCCGACGCCCCAGCCCAGCACGCCCAGGCCGTTGACCATGGTCGTGTGGCTGTCGGTGCCGACCAGCGTGTCGGGATAGGCGACCGTGCTGCCCGACGCGTCCGCGTCCGTCCATACGGTCTGGGCGAGGTATTCGACGTTCACCTGGTGGCAGATGCCGGTGCCGGGCGGCACGACGCGGAAATTGTCGAACGCCGTCTGGCCCCAGCGCAGGAACGCGTAGCGCTCCTGGTTGCGCTCGAACTCCAGTGCCACGTTGCGGCCGAAGGCGCCGGCATTGCCGAAGTCGTCGACCATGACCGAATGGTCGATCACGAGGTCCACCGGGCACAGCGGGTTGATCCGCGACACCTCGCCGCCGAGCGCACGCACCGCCTCGCGCATCGCGGCGAGGTCGGCCACCGCCGGCACGCCCGTGAAGTCCTGCATCAGGACGCGGGCCGGGCGGTAGGCGATCTCGGTGTCGCTCCTGCGGGTCTTCAGCCAGGCGGCCACCGCCTTCACGTCGTCGACGCTCACCGTGCGCCCGTCCTCGAAGCGCAGCAGGTTCTCCAGCAGGACCTTCAGCGAGAACGGCAGGCGCGAGACGTCGCCCAGGCCGGCCCCCTCGGCGGCCGCGATGCTGTAGTAGTCGTAGGACCTGCCGCCGACCTGGAGGGTCCGGCGGGTCTTCAGGGTGTCGTGACCGGTGAACGTCGTCACTGGGGATCCTCCATCGCTTCGGGTAAGCGGAGGTTTGATCGGGTGGTGACCGAACCTTTCTTGGGCCGGTGATGTAGCGCAGTTTCCGGGAGAGTTCAAATGCCGCAGGATGCATGCGCGAAGCCGCGCAAGCCGCGGTTTCCGGGCCCCTACCCGACCGGACTGCCCCATCCGGCGGGGGTATGCGGCATGGTGTCCCAGCCGCCGGCCGCGGCCCCCGCGCGACCGCGCCCGAAAACGCCGCATGCGCATGCGTATCGTTGCCGATGAAACGAAAAGCCGTTGCCCAGCCTAGGCCTTGACTTTAATGTTCGTCAGCCATCAGTCTGGCGCAATTCTGACATACCGGGCAGTATGGTCCGGGACCAAAAAAGAATGCGTGGGGAGGACAGGGTCTTGAAAGCCGACACGCCCATCTTCGAGGCAAGGCAGGTGTCGTTGCGCTTCGGCGGCGTCCGCGCGCTGACCGACGTCAGCTTCGCGATCAACAAGGGCGAGCTGTTCTCGATCATCGGCCCGAACGGGGCCGGCAAGACCTCCATGGTCAACTGCATCTCCGGCCGCTACAAGCCGACCGAAGGCAAGGTCTTCTACAAGGGCGAGGACATCACGTCCCGGACCCCGAACCAGCGCGCCACCAGGGGCATCGGCCGCACCTTCCAGAACCTGGCGCTGTTCCACCACATGACCGTGCTCGACAACATCATGGTCGGGCGCCACCACCTGCTGCGGAACAACTTCCTGACCGGCGCGCTCTACTGGTTCACCGGCGCCCAGAAGGAGGAGCTGGCGCACCGGCGCGACATCGAGGAGATCATCGATTTCCTGGAGCTGCAGAACGTCCGCAAGGCCGTCGCCGGCACGCTGTCCTACGGGGTGCGCAAGCGGGTGGAGCTCGCCCGCGCCATGGCGCTGAAGCCGGACATCATTCTTCTCGACGAGCCGATGGCCGGCATGAACCTCGAAGAGAAGGAGGACATGGCGCGTTACATCATCGATCTCAACGAGGAGTTCGGCATGACCGTGGTCATGATCGAGCACGACATGGGGGTGGTGATGGACATCTCCCACCGGGTCATGGTGCTCGACTTCGGCCGCAAGATCGCCGAAGGGGACCCGGACGAGGTCCTGGCCAACGAGCACGTCAAGCGCGCCTATCTCGGCGAGGCGGACGAGGTGCTGATGGACGAGGACGACGTCCGCGAAGGGGCCCGCGGCGAAGGGAAGGTTGCCTGAGATGACGCTGCCCGACATCAGCCGGTTCGACACGCTGCCCAAGCTGCTGGCCCACAACGCGCGCGAGCACGGCGGCGAGGTGGCGCTGCGCGAGAAGGACTTCGGCATCTGGCGGTCCTTCACCTGGGCGCAGTACCACGAGCGGGTCCGGACCTTCGCGCTCGGACTGGCCTATTACGGCGTCGGCCGGGGCGACGTGGTCGCCCTGATCGGCGACAACCGCCCCGACTGGGCCTGCGGCGAGATCGCGACCCACGCCGTCGGCGCGATGAGCCTCGGCATCTACCGCGACGCGATGGAGGACGAGGTCGCCTATCTCGTCAACTATGCCGACGTGAAGCTGGTCTTCGCCGAGGACGAGGAGCAGATCGACAAGCTGCTGAACCTCGGCGACCGCATCCCCTCGGTCGAGCGGATCGTGTATTCCGACCCGCGCGGCATGCGCAAATACGACGACCCGCGCCTCGTGAACGTCGACGAGGTGATCCGCCACGCCCGCGCCATCGCGGTGGCGGAGCCGAGCCGCTACGACGAGATGATGGCGGCGACGAAGGGCGAGGACGTCGCGATCCTGTGCACCACCTCGGGCACGACCGCGAACCCGAAGCTGGCGATGCTGACGGCCGGTCGGCTGCTGCGCCACTGCGCCAACTACCTGGCCGCCGACCCGCGCAAGCCCGGCGACGAATACGTGTCCGTGCTGCCGATGCCGTGGATCATGGAGCAGGTCTACATCATGGGCATGGCGCCCCTGTCGCGGATGATCGTGAACTTCGTCGAGGAACCCGAGACGATGATGCACGACTTCCGCGAGGTCGGGCCGAACTTCGTGCTGTTCGCGCCGCGCGTCTGGGAGCAGATCGCCGCCGACGTCCGCTCCAAGGTGATGGACGCCTCGCCGCTCAAGCAGAAGCTCTACGACATCGGCATGCGGATGGGGCTGAAGGCGCTGGAGGACGGGCGGCGCTCGCGCATCGCCGACCTGATCCTGTTCCGCGCGCTGCGCGACCGGCTCGGCTTCAGCAATCTCGACAGCGCGGCGACCGGCGGCGCCGCGCTCGGGCCGGACACGTTCAAGTTCTTCCAGGCCATGGGCGTGCCGCTGCGCCAGATCTACGGCCAGACCGAGACGATGGGCATCTATACCGTCCACGCGGCGGACGAGGTCGATTTCGACACGGTCGGCCGCGGATTGACGAAGGACATCGAGATCCGGATCGAAAACCCCGACCAGAACGGCGTCGGCGAGATCGTCACCCGGCACCCGAACATGTTCCTGGGCTATTTCCGCAGCGAGGAGGCGACGGCGGCCGACCTGCGCGACGGCTGGATGCACACCGGCGACGCCGGCTTCTTCGACAAGAAGGGCCACCTCGTCGTCATCGACCGCATCAAGGACATCGCGACGACCAGCCAGGGCGACCGCTTCTCGCCGCAATACGTCGAGAACAAGCTGAAGTTCAGCCCCTACGTCGCGGAGGCGGTGATCCTCGGCGATCAGCGCGAGCACCTGGCGGCGATGGTGTGCATCCGCTTCCCGATCGTCTCGAAATGGGCGGAGAAGAACCGCATCACCTTCACGACCTACACCGACCTGTCGAGCCGGCCGGAGGTGTACGACCTGCTCAGGCGCGAGGTCGAGGCCGTGAACGCGACGCTGCCCGACTTCCAGCGCATCCGGAAGTTCCTGCTGCTCTACAAGGAGCTGGACCCGGACGACGGCGAGTTGACCCGCACCCGCAAGGTCCGGCGCGGCGTCATCGGCGAGAAGTACGGCGACATCATCGAGGCGATCTATTCCGGCCGCGACGCGATCGACGTCGACACGACGATCACGTTCCAGGACGGCACTCGGCAGCGCATCCGCACGACGCTGAAGGTGGTCGACCTGGAACCCGCGCCGGCGGCCGGCAGGAAGGCCAAGGCCGCGGCGGCGGCATGACGGAGAGAGAAGAAGCGGGAGCGCCGCGGGTGGCCGGCGGGGGGCGCAGCAGCCTTCCGCCCCGCCCTGCGGCGACACCGGACGGGGAACGGGGAGGCCTCACTTGAACACCAGCCTGCTGCTGCAGCTTCTCATCAACGGCGTCATCGTCGGCGCGCTCTACGGCGTCGTCGCGATGTCCTTCGTCCTGATCTACAAGGCGAGCCAGGTCGTCAACTTCGCCCAGGGCGAGTTCCTGCTGATCGGCGCCTGGGTGTGCTGGTGGCTGCTGACGACGTGGCAGATCCCCTTCATATGGGGCTTCCTGCTGACGCTCGCCTTCATGCTGATATTCGGGGTGGCGCTCCAGGTCATCGTGCTGCGGCCGATGATCGGCGAGCCGATCATCTCGGTCATCATGGTGACGATCGGGCTGGCCACCTTCTTCCAGGCGCTGATGAAGTGGATGTTCGGCGTCTTCGCCCAGCCCTTCCCGCCGATCTTCGAGCGCAGCACGATCAACCTGCTCGGGCTGCAGGTCCAGACCGTCTACATCATGAGCCTGCTGATCTCGATCGTGATCATGGTCGGCTTCGGCTGGTTCTTCAAATTCTCGCGCATGGGACTCGCGATGCGCGCGACCGCGTTCAACCAGCAGGTCGCCCAGTCGCTCGGCATCTCGGTGCGCCAGGTCTTCGCGATGAGCTGGGCGATCTCGGCCATGGTGTCCGCGGTCGCCGGCATCGTGGTCGGCGTCGTCAACGGCGTCTCCTCCGCCCTGTCCTTCTTCGGGATCAAGGTGTTCCCGGCGGTGATCCTGGGCGGGCTAGACAGCATCGTCGGCGCCGTGCTGGGCGGGCTGATCGTCGGGCTGCTCGAGAACTTCGCCCACTACATCGACAGCCAGTACCTGCATTGGGGCAACATGTACCAGGTCGCCCCCTTCTACGTCCTGATCATCATCCTGATGATCAAGCCCTACGGGCTGTTCGGGACCAAGGACATCGAGCGCGTGTGAGGGCCCGAGCATGACCGCCATGACCCCGAGCGGGGATTTCAAGACCACCTACCGGGCCGACACGACGATCTTCCCGACCGTCACCAGCCGCAACTTCGCGATCGTGGGGATCGTGCTGCTGCTGCTGTGCCCGACGTTCATGGACCGCTACTGGCTGTCGATCCTGATCCAGATCGGCTATCTCTCGATCGCGGCGCTGGGCCTCAACATCCTGGTCGGCTTCACGGGCCAGATCTCGATCGGCCACGCCGCCTTCTTCGGCTTCGGCGCCTTCGCCTCGGCGTGGTTCTCCAACTCCTTCGGCGTGCCGGTCTTCTTCGCCGTGCCGCTGGCCGGGCTGCTGACGACCGCGGTCGGCATGATCTTCGGGCTGCCGGCGGCGCGCCTGAAGGGGCTGTACCTCGCGATCGCGACCCTGGCGGCGCAGTTCATCATCGAGGACTTCCTGGCCCGGGCCGAGTGGTTCACGGGCGGGGTCGCCGGGACGATGGCCGAGCCCTTCTCGATCTTCGGCTTCGTGTTCAACACGGACACCCGGTACTTCTACGTCGTCCTGGCCTACATGGTCGTGATGTACGTGCTGGCGACCAACCTGATGCGCTCGCGCGACGGGCGGGCGCTGGTGGCCGTGCGCGACCACTACCTGTCGGCCGAGATGATGGGCATCAACCTGACCAAGTACAGGACGATGTCCTTCGGCATCAGCTCCTTCTACGCCGGCATCGGCGGCGCGCTGTACGCGCACTACCTTCAGTTCGTCTCGGTCGAAAGCGTGACGATCCTGTTCTCGATCCAGTTCCTGGGCATGATCATCATCGGCGGCCTCGGCTCGATCATGGGCTCCCTGATGGGGACCGTCTTCATGGTCATGCTGCCCGAGATGATGACGACGATCACCCAGGCGCTGTCGGGCAGCTCCATTGACCTGGCGCTCGGTCTCCAGGACAACATCGCCTTCCTGCGGGAAATGGCGATCGGCCTGGTCATCATCCTGTTCCTGATCTTCGAACCCGACGGGCTCGCCCACCGGTGGAAGCAGATCAAGGCCTACTGGAAACTCTACCCGTTCTCCCACTGAACGGGCGGAGAGGACGACCAACCACAACAACGGAACTCGGAGGAAGCGTTCGATGAAACTCAAGTTGGTTCTCGCGGCCAGCGCGGCGGCCGTGGCGCTGAGCACCCCGGCGCTGGCGCAGGAAATCCCCGTCGGCCACCTCGCCGACTACAGCGGCGCGACCTCCGACATCGGCGTGCCCTTCGGACAGGGCGTCGCCGACGCGGTCGCCTACCTGAACAGCCAGGGCGGCGTGAACGGCAAGAAGATCGACATGGACACGGTCGACTACGGCTATCAGGTGCCGCGCGCCGTCAGCCAGTACAAGAAGTGGTCCGGCGGGGACAAGGTCGCCGCCATCCAGGGCTGGGGCACCGCCGACACCGAAGCGCTGATCACCTTCGTCGCCCGGGATGAGATCCCGTACTTCTCCGGCTCCTACGCCGGCGCGCTGACCGACCCGAACGGCAAGGGCGAGAGGTCGACCAAGGCGGCGCCCTACAACTTCTTCTACGGCCCCTCCTACTCCGACGCGCTGCGCGCCATGCTGATGTGGGCGGCCGAGGACTGGAAGGCCAAGGGCGGCCAGGGCGCGCCCAAATACGTCCATATGGGCGCCAACCACCCCTATCCGAACGCACCCAAGGAGGCCGGCGAGGAACTGGCCAAGGAACTCGGCTTCGAAGTGCTGCCGGCGGTCCAGTTCGCGCTCACCCCCGGCGACTACACGGCCCAGTGCCTGACCCTCAAGGACAGCGGCGCCAACTACGCCTATCTCGGCAACACGGCGGGCTCCAACATCTCCGTGCTGAAGGCCTGCGACACGGTCGGCGCCGACGTGCAGTTCCTCGGCAACGTCTGGGGCATGGGCGAGGACGCCATGAAGGCGGTCGGCTCGGCGGCCGACGGCGTGGTGTTCCCGGTGCGCACGGGCGCCGTCTGGGGCGACGAAGCCCCCGGCATGCAGACGGTGCAGGCGATCAGCCAGTCCTCGTCCCAGCCGCAGGACTACCGCTCGGTGCACTACATCACCGGCATCTGCTCGGCCTACTACATGGCCGAGGCGATGGCGTGGGCCGACCAGAACGGCGGCGTCACCGGCCCGAACATCAAGGAAGGCATGTACCAGAAGAAGGACTGGGTCCCGGCCGGCCTCGAAGGCGTGTGCCTGCCGTCGACCTGGACCGCCGAAGACCACCGCGGCACCACGACGGTCAACCTCTACCGGGCGCGCGTCAACGGCCCGACGGAGGGCGCGGTCGCGGAACTGATGTCGTCCGATGCGATGAACCTGGAGAAGGTCACGACCATCGACGTCCCGCGCAAGCCGGAGTGGCTGGGCTGGTAAATCCGGCCGAGACCGACCTGCCCGCAGTCCAGCCCCCCCTCCCCCGCCACGCGGGGGAGGGGTCTCTCCCGACGAGGTGACCCCCGCATGGCCGCCACCGCCGCATCCGCCCCGCCCGCACCTGCCGCCGCCGCCGCGACCAAGCCGCCGCTGCTGTCGGTCAACAACATCGAGGTCGTCTACAACGACGTGATCCTCGTGCTGCGCGGGCTCAGCCTCGAAGTCCCGGAAGGCGAGATCGTGGCCCTGCTGGGCGCCAACGGCGCCGGCAAGTCGACGACCCTGAAGGCGATCTCCGGGCTGCTGAAGACCGAGGACGGCGAGGTCACGCGCGGCGACATCTCGTTCGCGGGCGAGCGCATCAACGGCGTCGACCCGGACCGCATCGTGCGCAAGGGCATCTTCCAGGTGATGGAAGGCCGCCGAATCGTCGCCGACATGACCTGCACCGAGAACCTGCGGCTCGGCGCCTTCACGCGCCGCGACGGCGGCGTGAAGCAGGACATGGAGATGGTGTTCGAGTATTTCCCCCGCCTGAAGGAGCGGACCGGCCTGGCCGGCTACCTCTCGGGCGGCGAGCAGCAGATGCTCGCGATCGGGCGCGCGCTGATGGCGCGGCCCAAGCTGATCTTGATGGACGAGCCGTCCATGGGCCTGTCGCCGCTGCTGGTCAAGGAGGTGTTCGGCATCATCCGCCAGATCAACCGCGACCTCGGCGTCACGATCCTGCTGGTCGAGCAGAACGCGCGCATGGCGCTGCAGGCCGCCTCCTACGGCTACATCATGGAGAACGGCAAGGTCGTGCTCGACGGCACCGCGGCGGAGCTGCAGGACAACGAGGACGTCAAGGAGTTCTACCTCGGCGGCGGCACCGAGGAGCGGCGGAGCTTCAAGAACCTGAAGAGCTTCAAGCGGCGCAAGCGCTGGCTGTGAGCCGGCGAGGCCCCGCTACGACGCCAGCCAGCGGCGGCGGAAGCATTGCGCGTCGTCGGGCCGCTGGAACTGGAAGCCGTAGGCGCGCCGCCCCCAACCGTCGGTCGTGTTGAAATGCAGGCAACGTCCGGCCATCATTTCCTCCACCCAGGCGAGGATGGCCCGGCGGGTGTCGATGTCCGGTAGGTCCGGGAACTGAACGATCGTCCATTCGCTCATGACCGCCTCACGAGAAAGCGTTACCTCCCAATAAAGGGTACGTCGCCGCCGGAGGGAAGGCAAAGGATTTCCATTCGTCAAGGGACAAATGGGAGACCTGGACCAGAACCGGCAAAGCATCGCAAGTTTATATAAAATACGGGGCATGCCGATGGAGCGCGAGTACTACGACGACCTGGAAACCCGCTCGACCGACGAGCGCGAGGCCGCGCACATGGCGGCCCTGCCCGAGACGATCGCGCTGGCCCAGCGCCGTGCGCCGGCCCTGGGCCGGAGCCTGGCGGACGTCGACCCGATGGAGGTCCGCGACCGCGCCGCCCTGGCCCGCCTGCCGGTGACGCGCAAGGCCGACCTCCTGGAGCGCCAGGCGGAGGAACCGCCCTTCGGCGGCTTCGCGGCGGTGGCGCCCGGCGAGCTTTCCCGGATCTTCATGTCGCCCGGGCCGATCTTCGATCCCGAGGGCGGGCAGCCGGACTACTGGCGCTTCGCGCGGGCACTGTGGGCGACCGGCCTCAGGCCGGGCCATGTCGTGCACAACTGCTTCGCCTACCACTTCACGCCGGCGGGATCGATGTTCGAGACCTCCGCGCACGCGATCGGCGCGGCCGTGTTCCCCGCCGGGACGGGGCAGACGGAGCTGCAGGTCCAGGCGATCGCCGGCGTGCGGCCGGACTGCTATTGCGGCACGCCCGACTTCCTGAAGGTGATCATCGAGAAAGCGGAGGAGATGGGGCGCGACATCTCCTCGATCCGCATGGCCCACGTCACCGCCGCCGCGTTCATGCCGGACGTGAAGGCCTTCTACGCCGCGCGCGGGCTGAACGTGCTCCAGAGCTACGGGACCGCCGACCTGGGCATGGTCGCCTATGAGAGCACGGCGCGCGACGGCATGATCCTCGACGAGCGCGTGATCGTCGAGATCGTCCGGCCGGGCACCGGCGACCCGGTCCCGGAGGGCGAGGTCGGCGAGATCGTCGTGACCGTCCTCAACCGCACCTACCCGCTGATCCGCTACGCGACCGGCGACCTGACCGCGGTCCTGCCCGGCGCCAGCCCGTGCGGGCGCACCAACACGCGCATCCGCGGCTGGATGGGCCGCGCCGACCAGACCACCAAGGTCAAGGGCATGTTCGTCCATCCCAGCCAGGTCGCCGAGGTGCTGCGCCGCCACCAGATCGCCGGCCGCGGCCGCCTCGTGGTCGACCGCGCCGAAGGCGCCGACGTCATGACCTTGCAGGTGGAGGCGCCGGCCGCCGGCGGGGGCCTCGCCGAAGCGGTCGCCGAGACGCTGCGCGCCGTCACCAAGCTGCGCGGCGAGGTCGAGGTCGTCGCCCCGGGAACCCTGCCGAACGACGGCAAGGTCATCGACGACAGGCGCAAATACGACTAGCCCAAGGCCTCAGGGAGCGGACGGCGGCGTCGCGGGAAAGACGAGGACGACGCGCGTCCCGCCGTCGGCCTGCGTGCTCATCGTCGCTGAGATCTGGCGCGAGAGATGGCTGACGAGCACGCCGCCGAGGCCGGAGCCCTGCGGCCTCGGCACCCGCATGTCCGGACCGGCCGCGCCCGAGGCGGTCAGGCCGACGCCGTCGTCGGCGACCGCGAGCCGGATGAAGGCGCCGTCCCGGTCGAGCTCGACGCGGACGCGGCCTCCGGTCCCTGCCGGGAACGCGTGCCGGGCGGCGTTCGTCACCAGCTCGTTCACGATCAGCCCGACCGGGACCGCGCGGTCGAGGTCGGTTTCGACCGCATCCCCCCGCGTCTCGACCGACATCTCTATCCGGGAGGCGTCCGTTCCCAGCGATTCCGCCAGGTCGGCGCACAGGCCGCGCAGATACGAGCCGAGGTCGACGCGCCCCGGATCGCCCCCCTGGGTCAGGCTGGCATGGGCGCGCGCGATCGCCATCACGCGCTCGTGCGCGGCCAGGATGTGGCGCCGCCCGGACGCGTCGCCGAGACGGTCCGCCTGGAGCCGGAGCAGCGCCGCCACGACCTGGAGGTTGTTCTTGACCCTGTGGTTCAGCTCCTGCTGCAGGACCCGCTCGTGCCGGACCGCGTCGCGCAGCGAGGACTCGAGCACCTTGCGCGCGGTCACGTCGATGATGGTGCCGACGTAGCGGACCGCCCGCGTCTCGCCGCCGACCGTCGCGAACACCGCCTGGCCCGCCGCGACGATCCAGCGGAGCTGCCCGTCCGGCCGCACGATGCGGTACTCGTAGGTCTCCCGGCTGCGGATCGCCGGATCGAGGGCGCGGGCGCGGATCGCCTGCGTCACCTTCAGGTCTTCGGGATGGGTCACGTCGCGGATGCGGTCGAAGGCCACCGGCTCGCCCGCGGGGAACCCGTAGATCTCCTTCGCCCGCTCGCTCCAGATCATGGCGCCCGTCACGAGGTTCCAGTCCCAGATGCCGAGGTCGGTCGAGGATACGGCAAGCTCCAGCCGCTCCCGGCTCTCGGCCAGGGCGGCCTCCGTCAGCCGCCGCTCCGTCACGTCCATCAGGATGCCGACGATGCGCTCGGGCGTGCCGTCGGCGCCGCAGACGATCTCGCCGTGCAGCGACAGCCACCGCTCCCGCCCGTCCGGCAGCACGACGCGGTAGTCGTGGGCGACGTGCCGTTCGCCGGCGGCGAGCGCGCGGGCATAGGCGAGGCGGCCGCGCTCCTGGTCCTCGGGATGGTGGCGTGCGCGCAGGGGAGCAACCTCCGGCCCGACCTCCCCCGGCGCGAAGCCGTACATCGCGTCCACCAGCGGCGAGCGCTCGGCCGTGTCGGCGCGCAGGTCGAGGTTCCAGTAGCCGACCTTCGCCGAGGCGAGCGCCCGACCCAGCCGGCCCTCGGTGGGAGCACCCGCCGCCCGGTCCCCGCCCATCTGGCACCCCCTTCGAACGAAGTATCGCGACGCGGCAGTCTAGATCAAGTTCCCGGCCGGCGTGAGAGGTAACGGCACCGGGACCCGCGTCGCGGCAGCGTTCGGAAGGCGGCTCAGGAGATCAGGCCGCGGTCGCGCGCCAGCAGCATGATCCCGATGTCACGCCAGCACCCGACCAGCTCGTCGCCGGGACCGCCGGGGGTCTTGCGGATGTCGAATCCGCGTTCGAGGCAGAAGCCGAGGACGCGGTCCCGCCCGACCGTCGCATCAAAGTCTTCCGCCACCTCTTCCCAGGCGTCCCCGGCATCCGGGCACGCGGCGAACAGGTTCATCAGCACGCTCTCGAGAGCGGCCTCGTACTCGCTGCAGAACCGGTCGGTTCCGAAGCGCTCCAGCTCCCGTACCCGGTCGGCAATCGCGATCACCGTCATCCTCGACCCGCTCCGCTCCATCCGTCCGCAGCACGGAACGCGGGACATGACGGAAGGTTGCGGCATACCCGCGAAGGTACCTGCCGACACGAAAACACCCGGGCCGCGAACGGCCCGGGTGTCGGGATCGTCTGCGCGCGGGGACGCGTCAGCCGCCGTCCGCGCCCTCCTCGCCGACCTGCTCGGCCAGCGGCAGTGCCGCGAACAGCGCGTTGCCCTGGCGCTCGCGCAGGACGAGGACGGAGTTCCGGTCCGCCTCCCGGGCGGCGTCGATCTGGGCGCTCACCTCGTCGGGGGTCTCGATCTTCTCCCCGCCGATGCGCCGGATCACGTCGCCGGGCTGGAAGCCCTGCTCGGCCGCCACGCTGTCGCGCTCGACGCCGGTCACGACGACGCCCTCGGTCCCGTCCTCGATGCCGTACTGGCGGCGCAGCTCGGGGGTCAGCTCCGACAGCTCGAGGCCGAGCGGCCCCTCCACGCCGTTCTCCTGCGCGGGCGCATCCTCCGCCGCCGCCATCTCGGTCTCCGACTGGAGACGGGCGATCTCGACGTCGAGGGTCTGGCGCTCGCCGTCGCGCAGGACGACCACCTCGCGCTCGGTGCCGACCTCGGTCGCGGCGACCGCGCGCGACAGCAGGCGCGGCTCCGCCACGTCGTCGCCGGCGTATTCGAGGATGACGTCGCCGGGCTCGATGCCGGCCTCGGCCGCCGGACTGCCGGGGACGACGTCGGCGACCAGGGCGCCGCGCGGCTCGTCGAGGCCCACGGCCTCCGCGATCTCGGGCGTGATCGGCTGGATCTGGACGCCGAGATAGCCGCGGACGACCTCGCCCTCCTCGCGGAGCTGGCGGATCACCGGCTGCGCGATGGAGGACGGGATCGCGAAGCCGATGCCGACCGAGCCGCCCGTGGGCGAGAAGATCGCGGTGTTCACCCCGACGACCAGGCCGTCCATGTCGAACAGGGGGCCGCCGGAATTGCCCCGGTTGATGGAGGCGTCGGTCTGCAGGAAGTCGTCATAGGGACCCGCGTTGATCTGGCGGGCGCGGGCCGAGATGATGCCGCTGGTCACGGTGCCGCCCAGGCCGAAGGGATTGCCGATCGCAAGCACCCAGTCGCCGACCTCGGCCTCGTCGGAGTTCCCCCATTCCACGGCCGTGAGCTCGCGGTCGGTCTCGACCTTGAGGAGGGCGAGGTCGGTGAGCGGGTCGGTCCCGATCACCTCGGCCGGCAGTTCCGTCTCGTCGGAGAGGATCACCTTCACCTCGTCGGCCTGCTCGACGACGTGGTTGTTGGTGACGATGTAGCCCGAGGGATCGACGATGAAGCCGGAGCCGAGCGCGCTGTCGGGCCGCTGTTCCATGTCGGGCGGCGCGAAGCGCTCGAAGAAGTCCTCGAGCGGCGAGCCCGGTGGGATCGGCAGCCCGGGAAGCCCGGGTATCCGCAGACCGCCGTCGCCCTCGGGCGCGGTCCGGGCCTGGGTCGTGGAGACGTTGACGACGGTCGGCAGCTTCTCCCTCGCCAGGGTCGCGAAGCTCTCCGGGCCGGAGTAGCTCCGCGCCTGCTGCTGCTGCGCCTGCCGGGCGTCCGGCTGCGTGCCCCGCTCTCCGGCGGGCAGGTCCTGGGCGGCGGCCCCGGCGGAGCAGACGGCGAGCGCGCCGGCGAGCGCCACCGCCCGCACCGGCCGGACCGCCCGGCGGAGACCCGCATCCCGGCCGGACATTTCGATCGGACTCATGGACCTCTCCTCATCTCATGACGGCGCGCCGCCCCCCGGCAACCGCGGGCGGCGCG